>JAAYLU010000076.1 GCA_012521675.1 Synergistaceae bacterium
CCACGGGACTGCTCTACTGCATAGACTACTCGAACGATATGACTCTGCCGGTGAAGAGCACGGACGGAGGCCGAACGTGGACCAGGCTCCCGGGCAACCCCGACGACCACGAGGAGCTCTTCTCGATCCTCGCGGACTACGACGACCCGAGGCGCATTCTCATCTCTCACTACGAGGAGATATTCTTCTCCGCCGATGGCGGCGGCTCCTTCAGGAGCATTCACAGGGCGAGGGGCGGAAACGGGGTCGCGGTAGCCGGGGCCTTCTTCGACGGAAATAGAGTGTTCATAGGCACGGGAGACGGGGTCCTGGTATCGACCGACGGCGGATCGACCTTCTCTATGGCGAACTTTCGAGGGATTCCCTCGGGCGAGGCCATCTGGTCCTTCGCAGGGGCGAAGAAAGGCGGCAAGGTCCACCTCTTCTGCCTCACCGCGGGGGAGAACTCGATCTATCCCGGAATGCCGGGGACGGACTACTGGGGCTTCTTCAGGGGAGTCTACTCCTTGGAGGACGGCTCGGACGAGTGGACATCAAAGAGCAACGGCATACGCAAGGAGAGGGACTTCCCCGTCTTCCTCGGCATGGCCGGGAACGACACGGAGACGGTCTATCTGGCAGGGTCGAACGACCGGGGGGAGCCGATCGTGCTTAAGACCACGGACGCTGGTGCCAGCTGGAGGAACATCCTCTTGACGGATGCAAACCGGAACGTCGTGACGGCTTGGAGCGGCGCAGGGGGCGATAGGGACTGGACCTACGGCGAGTGCGCCATGTCGCTGGCGGTCGACCGAGACGACCCGAACGTGCTCTGCTTCAGCGATCTAGGCTTCATCCACACCTCCAGGGACGGGGGCGCAAGCTGGCGCCAGGCCTACTCCAAAGGGGACAACCCCGCCGGAAGGGCCACGCCGAAGGGGAAATCCTACTCCAGCGCCGGCCTCGAGGTCACATCATGCTGGCAGGTGCACTGGATCGACAGGCAGACCCTCTGGGCGTGCTTCTCCGATATCAGAGGGATCAGGAGCACGGACGGAGGCAGGAGCTGGAGCTTCGACTACTCCGGACTTCAGGCCAACACGAGTTACAGGATCGCGCAGCACCCGAAAAACGGGACCCTCTTCCTGGCCTGCTCCGACGTGCACGACATCTACCAAAGCACTCGCCTGGGGGACGACCGCCTCGACGTCAAGGACGCAAACGGCAAGATAATGTACTCCACCGACAAGGGCAGGACATGGCTCGACCTGAAGGTCTTCGGCCACCCGGTCTACTGGATCGAGCTCGACCCGTCGAACCCGAACAGGGCCTGGGCGTCCGTGGTCCATCACGGGGGAGGCTCGGGGGCGGGAGGCATCTACAGGTGCGAGGACCTGGACAAGCTCGCGAGGTCGACCTGGACCAGGCTCCCCGCGCCTCCGCGGACGGAGGGGCACCCTGCGTCGATAACGGCGCTGAAGGACGGCAAGCTGCTGTGTTCCTACTCGGGCAGGAGGGGGCCTGCGGGCTTTACCGCCAGCTCCGGCGTATTCTTGTACGACCCGGCGTCGAACAGGTGGACGGATCTCTCGGATCCGGGGATGAAGTACTGGACTAGGGATGTGGTGGTCGACCCTGACGACTCGGAGCAGAACACATGGTACGCCGGCGTGTTCAGCGGATGGGGCGGCCCGGCGGCAGGCCAGGGAGGGCTGTACAGGACCACGGATCGCGGGAGGAGCTGGACCCGGGTCACAGGGACGGCCATAGATAGGGTCGCCTCCTGCACTCCCCTCCCAGGCGGGGGGATGTTCGTGACGACGGAGGGACAGGGCCTCTGGTACACCGAAGACCGCCGAAAGGGAAGCCCATCATTCGAGACGGTTCGCTCATACCCCTTCCGGCAGCCCGAGAGAGTCTTCGTCAATCCCTACTCTACCGGGGAGGTCTGGGTGACCAACTTCGGGAACGGCATCAGGACCACGGAGTCGACACCAGACGCACCCGAGTTGCAGGGAGGCGGGGGTTGCCGTGTCGGCGCAGGATCGAACGACATAAAAAACAGGCCGCCGCGTTCTCGAGGGACGCGACGGCCGGTCCTTCTTCCAAAGGCAGCTAACAGCTGCCGGAACAGCCCGCTCACCCGCCGCCGCATCCGCCTATCCTCATGCGTGCGATGGCAGGAAGAAATACGTCCAGAATCGACTGGAAGTGCTCTGTTCCCGCAGTCCCCTCTTCGAGGCCGAAGACCTCCATTAGGGCCTCGGGCGTGTCCACACCATCGGCCGCCGCCTGCACCACGTCGCGCAGCGTGATCTCCTCGCTTTCAACGACTACCGTGTCGGCCGGAGTTCTCTCCCAATCCATGACGACCCCTCCTTCCTGTGAATAGTACGGTCCTTCCTCCGAAAAGAGTCGCCTCGAAAGAAAAGCCTGCGATATTATACACTTTTTCCGCACATCCGCCATAGGCGGTTTTCGCTCTTATTACGGAATCGTAGCGCATCTCTGGACAGTTGCGAGCGGGAGATGTATTATGCTGTCCAGCAAGAAAAACAGAGAACGCTTTCAAGGGCAAGAAAACACGGCCCGGCCGGTAGTCCGGGCGAACCTCCGACGAGGTTCCAGTAACCTGCCGCTGTAGCGGCTGTCCATTGCCTATTCCTGGAGTATTGTCTTTCGGAGGGATAGGTATGGTTGTAGTGACTGTGTACCACGACGGCCAGTTCTGGGCGGGGGTTGCCGAACGCAACGATGACGGCGTGCTGAAAGCGGTGCGGACCGTATTCGGATGCGAACCTACTGAACAGGACGTTATTGCGTTCGCACACCTCGCAATCTGTGAAACCCTGGACGCGGCAAAGGAATCAGTCGAGGCGCCGAAGCTCCCTGTTTCATCAATGAATCCCAAGCGGAGGCAGAGAGAGATTCGAAGAGAAATCGCGTCGGCGCAAGGGGCCTCGACGAAAGCCCAGGCTGCGCTTCAGAGAGAACGAGAGGCGCGCGGCGTCGAGCGAAAGAAAACGGCCAAGCTCCGCCGGGAAGAGACGAAAGAGCGCAAGCGCCTGCAGAAGCAGGCGAAAAAGAAGAAGAAACACAGGGGGCGTTGAAGGCAGGGTTGAGAATAAACCGGCACATAGGGGTCTTCATCCTTCTTTGGAGAGCTGCGATCAATCATTGTGTAGCAAAACCATCTCAAGGTTTCGTTGGTAGGCCCTGCTACTCGGTAGTTCCAACTGTTGTAACAACGATGAAGAATTTTCCTCTTCACCACGGCGAGTAGTCGGGGTTGAGATAAGGCATCAACTCGCTGATCGGTAGCTCGAACTCCGGATGGCCGCAACAAGGCGGTGTGAACTGGTAGATCATCCAGAAGAAGACCAGCCGCCCCGGGCGCAGGAAGAACTGGTCTGAGTACCGTGACAGGTCGGGACAACCGTCGTCGCCCAGCACGAGACCTTCCTCCGCTTCCTGCCTTGCGACCTCGCGGCGGACAAGGCGGTCGACCGAGTCCCGCCAGTCGCTCCCGGCAATGAATAGATCCCCTAGCAGGATCTCGTCGCCCGTAGCCGAGTCGAAGGTGATGCCCCACATCCTGCTGGATGGATGGGCCGCCCATTCGTAACAGACCATCTCGTAGAACGAGAAGCTGAGAAGAGAAGCTCCCACCAGCTCCGCCAAGCCCTCCATGACATGCTCCATCGGCTCCTCTTCGCTCGTCGCAGATGCCACCTCGGCCTCCACCAAGGACTCCAGGGCCTCGTTCACGGCCCGCTCAACCTCGGGACTCATCCCACCTATCACTGGAGTGACGGTGGTCCTTACCCCGTCGACCTGCTTCCTGTAGGTCACCGTCGCCCCGCACGCGACCCCCGCCATCAGGACCGCGAGGATCAGCACGGCAACACACACACGACACGCGCGCATAGGATCACCTCCTTGTTTTCATTTGGATTCACTCTTGTCCAAAATAAGTTTTGGAAACACCGGAAACAATTCATTGATCAGAGTTATCTTGGACAGCAGTGAGAATGAATGAGTCAATTTTATATGAAGAAATGGCTTTTTGTACGTAGAAGCCTTGCTCTTATCATAGCCTCTACCCCGCCGTGTCCACCGCCTTTCTCAGGGCGCCGATGAACTGTGTCGTCTTCGCCGTGAGCAGCTCTCTGTCTGCACCGCACGGCTCCAGAGTCAAGATTAGCGCGCTGCCGACGATCACGCCGTCGGCGACCTGCGCCGCGGGCGTGCCATGACGAGCGCATCACCGCCACACGGCGAACCCCCGTCGGGACCCGGCCGGCCAGCTCCGAGGCATCCTTCAGAGAAATATGCCGCGGACTGGCCTCCACCAGGAGAAAACCCAGCGCGTCGACACCGAGCCCCGCCGCCGCGTCCACATCGCTCTGCCTGGTCATCCCGCGGATCTTGATGAATGTCACGCAGCGCGCCTACCGTCCTTTAGCGCCCGTATCGCGCCCGCCGGGTCGCCCGCGCGCATCAGGGTCTCCCCGACCAGGATTGCGTCCACACCGGTACCGGCCAGGTAGCGAACGTCCTCTTCGTCCTTTATCCCGCTCTCGGCGACCACCGTGCGCCTGCCCTCGCCCTCCGCCTCGCGCAGCGCGTCCATCAGTCGCTCCGTGGTGCGCAGGTCAAGCGTGAAGTCGTTCAGGTCGCGATTGTTTATGCCAAGGATCCGCGGGTCCGCCTCCAAAGCCGCGTGCAGCTCGTCCTCATCGTGTACCTCTATCATTGTCTCCATGCCGAGGGAGGAGGTGAGCGCCGCCAGTTCGCACAACCTCTTCTTGTCGAGCGTCGAGGCGATCAGCAGCAACGCGTCCGCCCCGAGGAAGAGGCTTTCGTACACCTGCACCTCGCTCACGATGAAGTCCTTCCTCAGAATCGGAAGTCTCGTCCTGGCCCTTAGGCGTCTCAGGTCCTCCGGCCCACCGCCGAAGAAGACCTGGTCAGTGAACACCGAGACCGCGTTTGCGCCTCCCCTTTCGTAAGAGGCGAGCTGAGCGGCGACGTCCAGGTCGCCGTTTATCGTCCCGCTGCTCGGGGACGCCCTCATTATCTCCGCTATCACGGACAGCCCGTCGTCCTTAAGCGCCTTGGACAGGCTCCTGCGCGGGGATGTCATCTCAGCCACCTCGACCGCCTTCTGCCTCATAATCTGCTGCATTATCATGTCCTCTACCTCCTCTTTGGGTCATGCGGACTGTGGAACAGCCCGCTTATTCGCTTAAACCACGCTCATCCTCTTCACTTTCGCTCGCTCTAGGTCACTGCCGTCAATCACCTTCCAGAGAGTACTCACAAAATGGCGCTGCCTCTTCGTGTAAAAAATATGCGGGGGAGAGAAACCTGTCCGGCCTCTCTCCCCCGCAGGGAAAAATAAAAAAAAAGGCCGCAGAGCTGGATCCCCATAGGGACCTGCCTCCACGGCCAAGAAAACGCGCGTCTATGCTATATCGCGAGCTTCAAGGGTCGTCGGCGGCAGGCATTCACGCCTGCCACGACCATGTTGACGAAAGTATGCCACGAACCATAGGATTAACCTCCTATTTTCGACTGCGAAAAACCGTACCACACCTCCGCGTCGCTGTCAATAGCCACCTCGGGGATTTTTTTCCACCCGAATCTCGTCAAGACCCTTGATTTTTTGGTGTGCGGGGAAAGAATTCACCGCAGAGCGGCCCATATTGAAACCAAATGATTTATAATGTCTGTCATGGCATGAAGAGGAATGGATGCCTTGAAAACTCAAACATACTATGCAAAGGACACGAAAAATGAGCACGAAAAATTATAAATATGGCTTCTGTTCCATAGTTTTCCTGATGGTATTACTCAGCGTACTCCTTTTCTCGGTGCATCATGAATCGGCAAGTACCGACTCAAAGCAGCATCCCTACGTGCAGACAAAGAGCGGCCGTGAAGTAAAAATCGGGGTGCTGGCCAATCTAGGATATGAGCAGTGCATGGAATTGTGGGGGGCTACGGCGGAATACCTGAACGATAAAATTCCGCATCACGAGTTTTTCATCGTTCCTCTGGCCTTCGACGAGATCAACGAGTCGGTGGAGAGGAGGGAAGTGGACTTCGTGCTGGTCAACCCCTCGATATACATCGAGCTAGAGGTGAAGTACGGAGTCAGCAGGTTGCTCACTTTGAAAAACCAACTTCTCGGGGAAGAGATGATTCATTTCGGAGGCGCGATTTTTGCAAGAGCCGAAAATACCGAGGTAAACACGTTGGAGGACATAAAGGGGAAGAGCTTTGTCGCGGTCGACAAAGAATCCTTCGGCGGGTGGCAGATGCAGTGGAAGGAGTTCCTCGATCACGGCATCGATCCATACAAGGACTTTACAAAGGTCGATTTCGCAGGTACTCAGGATCAAACGGTCTTCAGAGTGCTGAACGGCGAGTACGATGCGGGGGCCGCCCGGACCGGCATACTGGAGCAGATGGCGGAGGAGGGAAAAATCATCATATCGGACATCAAGATCATAAATAGATGCACCGGCTGCGGCTTCCCTTTCCTGCACTCCACGCAGATCTACCCGAAGTGGCCCGTCGCAAGATTGACCCATGTGGATGGAGACCTGGCGCACGAGGTCGCATTGGCGATGATGGAGATGAAGCCGGACGACCGGGCGGCAAAGATGGCCAATATCGCGGGATGGACGGTGCCGCAGAATTACGTCGGGCTAAACAACACCCTGAAGGCCCTGAGGATAAGGCCTTACGAGAACTACGGCCAGATCACGGTCAAGGACATCATAATCCAGTACAAATGGTTTTTGCTGATCCTGAACATCGGCATCGTCCTGGCCGCGTTCTTTATGCTGCGACTCCTTTCTTTAAGGGAGGAATTGCGACATGCGCTGGCCCTTTCAAAGGAAATGGAGAAAAAGGCCGAGGATGCGAATGCCGCAAAAGGCGATTTTCTTGCGCACATGAGCCATGAAATCCGGACGCCGATGAATGCCATCATAGGGCTTTCGCAGCTTATGGAGAACACCGATCTGTCCTCCAAGCAGAGGGACTACGTGAGGAAAATCATCAGCTCCGCAAAGCACCTTCTTGGCCTCATCAACGACATCCTCGACTATTCCAAGATCGAGGCGAGAGAAATGGATTTGGATAATCGACCATTCGATCTGAATGAAATTCTTCATAATCTGTCCAATTTGTTCTCGCTGAAGGCGGAAGAAAAGGGGCTGGAGTTCTTATTCGACGTCGAAACTACGACGCCACATCAATTGGTCGGCGACCAGCTTCGATTGAGCCAAGTAATTGTAAACTTGACGAACAACGCGATGAAATTCACTGAAAAAGGGCACATCATATTCTCGATAAGATCGGAGGAGTTGGATTCCGAGCGACTCAGGCTGAAATTAGAGGTTCGGGACACCGGGATCGGGATGACGCAGGCACAGATGGACAAGCTGTTCAAGCCCTTTTCACAGGCGGATTCCTCGGTAAGCAGGCAGTTCGGGGGCACGGGGCTCGGTCTCACCATCAGCAAACAGCTCGTCGAGATGATGGGCGGCAAGATCTCCGTCACAAGCGAACCAGGCAGAGGGAGTTCATTCTGTTTCGACGTCGTGATGAACTACGACGACCAGCATCGGAACGCCTTGACCCTGTCTCCGGAACTGCAGGGGTTGAAGGTCCTGGTCGTCGACGACAACGAAGCCGCCAGGGATATTATCCGTAACATGCTGGAGTCGTTCCGTTTCACCGTGTACGAGGCAACGTCCGGAGACGAAGCCCTCCGTATGATCGAGAGCCGGCAGATCGAACCTCAGCTGATAGTGCTCGACTATATGATGCCCGGGATGAACGGGTTGGATACGGTAAAAAGCCTCAGAAAGTCCGGGGTCGCCGTAAGCATCCCGGAGATAATGATGCTCTCCGCCTTTGCCAAGGAGGATGTGAAGCTCGACGCCAAACACCTGGGCGTCGAAAAGTTCTTGGACAAGCCCGTTAATCCGTCTTACCTGTTTGACACGATCATGGAGATCTTCGGATTGCAGAGCCGAAGGACGGGCACCTTCGTCAAGGCCGACAAGCTGGTGGACGTCGGATGCATTCAGGGTGCCGAGATCATACTGGCCGAGGACAACGAGATCAACCAGCAGGTCGCATATGAGCTTCTGACTCATGCCGGATTGACCGTCACGATCGCGAACAACGGATTGGAAGTGCTGGAGCTCCTCGAATCCTCCGACGAGCATCGTTACGACTTGATCCTGATGGATGTCCAGATGCCGGTCATGGACGGACGAACCGCCACCATGAAGATCCGCAGGATGGACAATCCGTACAGAGACATTCCGATCGTTGCCATGACGGCCCATGCGATCAGCACGGAGATCGAAAAAAACCTGGCCTGCGGCATGGACGACCAGGTGAACAAGCCGATTGAGATCAGCAACCTCTTTAAAGCCTTGGTCAAGTACATTCCCCCGAAGGCCGCCGAGAGCGGACAGCTCTTCTTGCAGGACCTGGTCGGAGCGGGCGAGACGAGCGGCGCTGCCATTCAGATAGCCGGAATTGACGTGGCAGACGGCATGAACCGGATATTGAACGACGAGAAGATGTATGTCGACCTGCTGAGGTCCTTCTGCGACCATTACTCCGACGCCATGAACGAAATATCCTCCAACAGCGAGGCCGGGCGTCTCGACGTGAACGAGCGGCTCGTGCATACGATCAAGGGCAACAGCGGAACGCTCGGGGCGAAAGAGCTGTACCTGTCCGCGGGCAAACTTGAGGAGGGCTTCAGGAATCGTACTGTATCCGACTCTGACATCGCCGATTTCTCAAGGGACCTCGATGTGGTGTTGAACGGCATCCAGGACTTTTTGAGCGGCTATCGGCCGCCGGAGGAGAAATCCATCGACCTCGACCCGGAGCAGTTGAAAAAAGCGATCCGGACGCTGCATCAGCAGCTTCGATCTTACAACTCCGACGCGCTCGACACTGTAGATTTGATAGTTAGAATGAATCCTGACGAAGAAAAAGCGAAATGGCGCGACATAAGGGCGCTTGTGGATGATCTGCAGTTTGACTCGGCACTGCAACAGCTTGTTTTAACAACGGAGAGCATGGGGCTGGCATTGGAGGAGATGTCATGAGCGCGCGTAAGAACGAGATTTTGATCATCGACGATTCCGTGGACGCGATCAAAATTCTGATAAAGCTCCTGTCGCCGGAGTACACCGTCTATTTCGCGACCGACGGCTACAAGGGCATCGAGCAGGCCAGAGAGAAACGTCCGGATTTAATCCTGCTTGATATCATGATGGATCCAATCAACGGCTACGAGGTGTGCAAACTGCTGAAGAAGGACGGCGAGACCGAGGACATCCCGGTCATATTTCTCACGGCCGTCTCGGAGTCCATGGACGAGGCGCAGGCGTTCACTATCGGCGGGGCGGACTATATAACAAAGCCTTTTGTCCCGGTTGTAGTGCTGGCCAGGATTCGGAACCAGATCAGGCTTGCCGAGGCGTTGGCGGAGCTCAAGCGCTTGTACGATCTCGCCCTCGATGCGAACCCCATTACAGGCCTGCCCGGGAACAACAGCATAAAAAAGGCGATCACCGCCGCGCTCGAAACAGACCGGCAAGCTTTTGTATTTTATGCGGACTTGGACAACTTCAAGGCCTACAATGACTCTTACGGATTCGCAAATGGCGACAAGGTCATTCTCTACACTTCGGACCTGTTCCAGACCGTGATGAAGGAGCATGCAATCGTCGAAGGCTTTCTTGGTCATCTCGGCGGGGATGACTTCGTGCTGATAATTGAAAAAAACAAGGCATTGGATCTTGCCAACCGGTTTATCGAGTTGTTTGATAAAGGGATCAAAGAGTTTTATAACGATAGAGACCGCGCCAATGGTTATATAGCGTCGAAAAACAGAAAAGGAGTGGAGACGACCTATCCGTTGATCTCCATCAGCATCGCGGGAGTGGACTTGTCCCTGCGAGGCTATACCAACAACCTGCAGGTCTGTGATATGTGCGCTGAATTGAAGAACAAGGCCAAGCAAGAAGCAGGAAGCTGCTTGGTTGTCGATCAAAGAACATGATCGAGGTTTGGCGGAATCGAAGGCAACCAGGGATGACCGAGTTTGACGGAGCTTCCCGAATTCCTCCGGGATGTTCGTTGTATAGCCCGGCATGGGAGCAAGTTGTAAAAATAGATGATGTACCGGCAGTCGGAGAATGGAGGAACAAACGATGAAACTTAGGGTGGGTGTGCTGCAGCTCGACATCTCCGCAGGAGACAGGGAGCATAACTTCAGGAAGGTGAAGGACTGGATGGGCTCGTTCTATGTCCCATCGGATCTTACCACTGCAATTGTCCTTCCGGAGCTTTGGAGCACCGGCTATGCCCTCGACAGGGCTGAAGAGCTGGCCGACCCCGAGGGGGCCGAGGCCGCGGAGTTCCTCGGGGAGATCGCGAAAGAGTACGGAGTCTGGTTCGCGGGAGGCTCGGTGCTGGCCTCTACAAAGGAAGGCTTCGTCAACCGTGCGCAGGTGATAAACCCTCAGGGCGACCTTGCCGCCTGGTACGACAAGGTACATCTGTTCCGCCTGATGGGCGAGGACAAGCGCCTCGTCGGAGGCGAGAAATCCTGCCTCTTCGACCTCGAAGGCGTGAGAGCGGGTTGCGTCACCTGCTACGATATCCGGTTCTGCGAATGGGTGCGCACCTACGCGCTGAAAGGGGCGCAGGTGCTCTTCATAAGCGCGGAGTGGCCGACGGCGAGGGTCGATCACTGGAAAACCCTGCTGCGAGCCAGGGCCATAGAGAACCAGATATACATAGCGGCGTGCAACCGCTGCGGCACATCCGGGAAAACCCCCTTCCCCGGCGCTTCCATGATTCTGGGGCCACGGGGAGAGGTATACTTCGAGGGGGAGGACAGGGAGCAGATCGCCTTCGCCACTATAGAGCTGGACGAGATCAAGGAGGCAAGGGAGCTGATCACCGTCTTCGAGGACAGGAGGCCGGAGCTTTACTCGCTTGAATAGGACTGACGACAAGGCCCCGGGGCTCAAGGCGAGTCCCGGGGCCTGTTTTTTGTGCCTCGCTCAAAGGCCCCCCTACATAGCGGCGTGCTTCGCCGCTATGGTCTCTGCAAGGTCGTCCAGCGCCTTCAGGTCCTCCTCTCGCGGCAATCCTTTGCACAGCACCGTCCCGAGCACCTCTACCTTCAGGTTCGGGATGAGCCCGGAGATCTGCTCCACCGCCTTGGTGCCCCAGCCGTAGGAGCCAATTATGGCCGCGAACTTCACCTTGGGCCGAAGGGCGTTGGCCAGGTGCGTCGCGGAGAAGACCGCAGGGTGAGGCCCGAAGTGAACAGTCGGCGTGCCGATGACTATCGTCGCGGCATCCACCAGGTCGATGGCCAGCTTGCCTATGTCCGTGACGCTCAGCTCGTACTTCTGCACCTTTACCCCTCGGTCGACCAGGGCTGCCAGCAGGTGGTCGACCATCACCTCCGTGCTGCCGTGCATGGAGATGTAAGGGATCACCACCGTGTTCTCCACCCTGTCCGAGGTCCAGTCGCGGTAAGCGTCCATTATGAATGCCGGCTTGTCGTAGACCGGGCCGTGACTGGGGGCGATCATCGCGATGTCGTACTGCTCCACCTTCTTGATGTTCGTCTTCACTATCGATCTGAAGGGCATCATGATCTCCGCGTAGTAGCGCTTGGCCCCCTCGTAGATCATCGGGCACTCCCCCGCGAACAGGTCCGTCGTGGCCAGGTGGGATCCGAAAAAGTCGCACGAGAATAGTATCTTCTCCTCCTGCAGGTAGGCGCACATGGTCTCCGGCCAGTGCACCCACGGCGTGTGGATGAAGGTGAAGGTCCTGTCCCCCAGGGACAGGGTCGTACCGTCGTCCATAGCGTCGATCACGGCCTCGTCGAGGTGAAGGTGGTCGACAAGCAGCTCCTTCGCCTTGGTCGAGCAGACCACTCTAGCCCCCGGATACTTGGCCAGCACGGCGGGGATCAGTCCCGAGTGATCCTGCTCGGTGTGCAGCGATATGATGTAGTCGATTCGGTCGACGTCCTCGAGCTGATGCATCAGCACGTGCGCCAGGGCCGGATCGGCCGTGTCTATGAGGGCTGTCTTTTCGCTGCCCTCCACTAGGTAGGAGTTGTAGCTCGTGCCCTCCGGCAGGGGGATCAGCGAGTCGAAGAGACGTCTGTTCCAGTCCACCGCGCCCATCATTCTTACTCTGTCGCTCAAGGCTCTTTTATTCATCTTTCCCTCTCCTTTCCCGGGGGTCGACGACCGACCCCGTACCAAGCAGGGCGTGAGTTTCATTCACGCCTCTTCGCGTACCTCGCCAGGCTCTTGCCCGGCCGCCTCCTCGAAAAGAACTCTCGCTCGCGAGGCCGAGCGGTAACCGTATTACCTCGGTCCAGCCGGGAACTTTCTGACCAACCACCCGTCTTTCGCCGGGAACTCTTCCTCAAGCCGTTTTGTCGCTCCGTCAGCGACGCAGACAGTCGAGTCCCCCATCCGTACGACCAGCCGACAGAGCCTCTCCTGTTCAGACGAGATGTCCGCCTCGGCGGGTCCCTTGATGAGGACGGGCGACCCTCCGGCGGCGGCGATCTCCCCTCTTATCCGCTCGCTCTCCCAGTGCACGAGAGCAGCGACGTTGAGGTACTTGCCCGACGCCAGGCGCGAGGACTCCCACTCCCTTCCCGGCAGCGCCGACGACGCCGAGCGAGCGAGGATCTCCAACGTATCCACGTCCATGACAGCGGTCCCTTCCAGCGGCGCCGATACCACTATGAAAGCCGCAAGCTTCTCCTCTTCCCAGAGGGGATATACCCTCTCCATTCCGTCCAGGATCTCCGGCAACGCCAGTCCGGAGGCCTCCATCAGGCCGAACATGCGCTCCGCGTCCTCCACGGGAAACGACTCGGGCCTCCGCCCTTGCATCTCTCCCGCCGGGAAGCCTATCGGCCTGCCGGTGCGCTGAACCACGCCTTCCTCCTTCGATGCGAAGAGCACGTAACCACCCGCGTGCGGCTGCCAGGCCACGAGGATCGTCCGGGATGAATGGGCCAGCTCGGCGAAGACATCCAGTATTCGAAGTAGCAGCGCCTCCTTGGTCGTCTGCTCGAGGAACTTGAGCCCGGCTTCGTAGAGCGCGTTTAGCAGAAACACCCTCCTTGAGATAATCTTGAGGTTTTGTTCGTTCTCCTCCCTCATCGCCGCCAGCGAAAGGGCCTTCGACGCGACGTTCCCCAGAAGCTCGATGAAGTTCAGCTCCTCCTCCCCCGGGAGATCCTCCCAGCGGAGCAGGCAGAACAGGCGCTCGTCCTCTCCGATTATCGGAAGGATGGCCGACCACCCCTCCCCCAGCTCCTCAAACACATCGCGTCCTACCAGCTCAAGGGTGCCCTCGTCCAGAGGCACCAACGCAGGCGAGAGGATCGACCGGGCAAACAGGCCGCTTCGCGTCGGCATGGGCAACCTCTCTCCGCACAGGTGCGACAGCTCCCCTCCCCTGTCAAGCAGGATTGAAAGGCGCGACGGGAACAGGCTCTCGGTCATCACATCCCGCAGAAAGGCCGCGAAATACTCCAGGTTCATAGGCTCGAAGATCGACGCCAAGGTGCTTTTCGTGGCCAGGACCATGTAGGCCAGCCGCGAAAGACGCTCCTCGACGCTCACCACTCTGTGGTGTTTCTGCCAGATATCGATCAGTCCCGCGAAGGCCGGCAGATCGCACAGGACCTCCTTGGATGGCACCTCCGACAGCAAAATATAAACAGTCCAACGCCTTCCCCTCAGCCGGATTCCCCACGGCCAGCCGCCTGCAAGCCGAACGTAGGACCAATCGTAGTCGTCGCGAAGAGGCGAAGAAGGGAAAGAGCTTTCTATCTCGTCCGCCCTTCCCTCCAGGAACAGGCTCTTCAAGTCCGTTCCGAAGGCCTCCATCACTGTCATATCCATTCCCGACGGCCGCAGGATGATCCCCTTCTTCGCATGCTCGGCCAGCCTGTCGGAAATGAGGGACAGGACGCCTCCGTTCAATAGAAACCCCGTGCGCTCAAACAGCTCTTTCATGAGCAATCGACACTCCTTCTCCAACCTGTATACATGACATTGGACACCCGGCCTCTCTTGTTATAAAATAAAAATAACTGCACTCCGTGGCCGGTAATGATCACAGCTTATGGTACCGTAAACACTGGAAAGGCGCTATACTAAAAGTGTACTAAACCGTAGATAAAAAATATAGCGAAGGATGGATATATGCCTCGTAGCTCTTCCAAGGGCCGCACTGCAAGGACTATTATGCCGGGCAGGGACAAACGACGTTTCGACAGGGTGTCCTGCCTATTGCGCGTGGACTTCCGCCTGCTGGGGCACGATCTGTGGCACCAAGCGGATGTGCTCGACCTCAGCGTCGCGGGTATGAGGGTTAGATTCAACCCGTTCCGGAGGGGCCGCACCCTGAGGCCGGAGCTTATAAAAAAAGCCGAGGCCATGTTTCGTTTTTCGAAGGGCAGCGCGTTCTTTCTTCTTAAAGGACGCTTTCTGAGAGTCTATCTGAGAGAGCCGGGCCTTTTCACAGTGGGAGTCGAATTCGCCAATCCCTCGCCAGAGGAGCTGTTCAGACTGGTGGATCTGTACGCCGACTTCAGGCACGGTAGAGTTCGAAGGCCTCCCGTATGAAACGGCTCGCCTTCATTTTCCAAAGGAGGAGAGTAAAATGATCAGATTCAACAGTCTCAGCAGCCGCATCCTGGGAGTGGTCCTGACGCTGCTGGTCGTCTCCGTCTCGGGCATAGCCTTTTATTCGATGAACATAGCCGGGGGATGCATACAGCGCCTGGTGAACGACTACGAAGTAACCGTGGCGGGCTCGCTGGCCAACGAGCTCGACGCCACGTTCAATCGCTTCGACGGGGTGCTGAAGGCCCTCTCCGCCCTCATGACCGCAAAGGTGACGCCGGACATGCTGAAGCCGGACATCGCCGATGTCATAGCAAGACAGTTTGCGGCTCAGAACGGCAAGTTCATCAACGACCTCGGCGCCCAGTCGCCCGAGTCGCGATCCCTGTTCATCATATTCAATCCCGAGCAATTCGGGGTAAAAGCGGCGTACATGGTGGGCTTTCAGCGTCCTGACTCTGACTCCTTGTTCAAGTTCATGGACAGCAAGGGCTTCAACCCCGCCGACCTCATCGACAGGGACAACCCCTCCACCGCCTGGTTCTGGAAGCCGCTGGACACGGGCGCACCCCACTGGAGCGACCTGACCCTCTCCGACACGGGGGAGGAGATAGTAACCTACTCCATGCCCGTGATCATCGGCGGCAAGGTCGCGGCAGTCGCGGGCATGACCTTCGACTTCAGCTTCGTGCGAGACATGCTGGCCCCGGTCAAGGTTTACGACCACGGCTACCCCTTCCTGATGAACCGGGACCTGCGATTCCTCTACCACCCGGTGCACAGGTTCGACGGCCCCTCCTTC
>JAAYLU010000077.1 GCA_012521675.1 Synergistaceae bacterium
ACTTGCATGTGTTAAGCACGCCGCCAGCGTTCGTCCTGAGCCAGGATCAAACTCTCGGATTATTGCTGTTCGCTGATTTATCATGCTTATCTCGCTCTTATAAGACTGTCAAGGTTCAAGACTCCTCCGCACGGGCTCATCGCCGGACAGAGGGAAAAACACGCCGTTTCAAAGGCGCGAGGGGTATAATATCACGTTTTCAGGCCTTGTCAACTGGAAAAACATAAAAAGTATATTCTGAAAACAACCTTGCTTCATCGTGGTGGACACCGCTCTGTCCGGGAGAACCGGGGCCGATTAGGTAATTTTACTGTCCGCAAGCTTGTTCTATGGGGTATCATACGGCGAAGGTTCAGGACACGTAAAGAGAACGGGAGGTCCTCCGAATGTCTTCTTGTCTCCGTCTTTCGAAACGTCCCTTGTCGATACTCGCCGTCGCCGCCCTATTTCTTTTCATCCCCCGCGGCTCTTCCTGCAACGAGCTTCCATGGGTGGAGCATCTGGTGGTATGCGACGAATGCCTTGACTCGCTGGCCGAGGACTATGGCGTTCCGCCCGAGACCATCGAACGGGCTAACGAGCTCTCCCGCAGGGAGGTCCCTCTGGCTGCGGGGGAGAGCATCCTGATCCCGAGGCAAGAGGCCGACCTGGCCCTGACCCTCGCGGAGGTGCGAGCCCGCAGGAGGGGAGAGTCGTTTGCCTCCACCATAAGAGGGGAGAGAAGCGTGAAGTTTACCATGCCCGCGCCGGCGAAGGTCCTTCCGCGCCCCGCGGAGAGGTTCCTCCGCCCTGTCTCCGGCAGGATCACCTCCCCCTGGGGGATGAGAGGCGGAAGGCTGCACGACGGTGTGGACATCCCGGCGCCCTCGGGCACACCAATACTGGCGGCCCGCTCCGGCAGGGTGGTATTCTCCGGGAACATACGCGGCTTCGGGCGCACGGTGACTATAGACCACGGGGACGGGATGAGGACGCGCTACAGCCACAACAGCGCCAACCTGGTGAAGGTCGGCGATACGGTCCGCCAAGGACAGGCGATAGCGAAGGTGGGCAGGACCGGCCGCGCCACCTGCAACCACGTCCACTTCAGCGTGCTGATAGACGGCAAGCCGGTGAACCCGGAGAAGTACCTGAAATAGACGCTCCCCCCTCCTTGATTCGAGGAGTACCTGGCCCGCTTTCCCGCGAGAATGGGAGGCGGGCTTTTATTATACGATGCGCGCGAAGGAGTTTCGTTCTTTGTTTTCCCGGCCCCAGACGGTAAAATAGTCATAAAAGCGGGAAGGAGATGATCCGCCGTCATGGTTCAGCAGGTAGAATCCCTTCAGGAGCTGATGGATCACATCAAGGCCCTCGAACCTCTGCTCGGCTCAATGGGGGACGAGGTGTCCCTGATCGACCGGGATATGAGGTATCTCTGGGCGTCCGGGACGAAGGGGAGGGTCCTCGATCTGTCGCCGTCGGAGATCGTCGGTCGGCGCTGCTACGGCGTCCATCACGGGCTGGAGTCCCCCTGTCCCCGCTGCCCGATATCGGACGTCTTCACCTCCGGACAGGTGGTCGAGAGGGAGTTCTATATAAAGGAGAAACAGAAGTACATGCTGGTGAGGGGAATCCCCGTGACCGGACCGGACGGGAGCGTGCTGGCGGCGTTCGAGGTCGCGAGGGACATCACGGACAAGAAGAGGCGGCAGGGCGACCTGGAGTACAGGGCGGGCTTCTACCGTTATCTATTCGACAACGCCCCGGTCGGCATCTTCCAGGTCTCGCCCGTGGACATTTTCTCGGAAATCAACCCTAAATACGCTCAGATTCTCGGCTACGACTCGCCCGAGGAGCTGACGGGGATGCTGCCAGGCTCGGTGCTCGCGGATCCCTCGCTTACGGAGGGTATCGTCATGGAACTGATGGAGAAACCCTTCCAATGGGTCCGCCGCGAGGACGTCTTCAGAAGGAGGGATGGCTCGGCGGTCGACGTTGAGACCTACAGCAGGGTGACTCTGTCGCCGGAGGGGGATTTTCTGCGCCTGGACGGGTACGTGATCGACATCTCGGAGAGGAAGTCTCTGGAGAGGGAGATCCAGCGCGAGCTCGACCTTCGGCAGAGGATAATGGACGCCCTTCCCTTGGGCATCATCGTGAAGGACCGTGAGAAGCGCTACATCCTGGTGAACAGCCACTACGCCGACTACATCGGGATCCAGAAGGAGGGGTTTTACGGAAAGGCGGCGTCGGAGCTGTTCTCTCCGGGTCGCGCCAGTCCGATGGAGGAGGAGGACGACCGGCTGTTAGCGACGGGCAAGGGCTTCACAAAGGAAAGGACCATTCGAGGACGGGGCGGAGAGCTCCGATGGCACCACGTGACCAAGAGCCCGGTATACACGTCGGACGGTGAGCTGTTCGGCATAGTGGGTACCGCAATAGACATGACTTCGCTCAAGGAGGCGATGGATGCGCTGAAGATGAGCGAGGAGCGATTCCGTTCTCTCGCGGAGGACTCGCCCGTGATGATAAGCACCGCACTGCAGGACGGTACTATTCTCTATGCGAACCAAGCCTATAGCGTTTTTTTTGGAAGATCCAGGGATGAACTGCTGGGCATTCCTTTCCCTGAACTTCTTCCGGAGGAGGAGAGGATCGTAGCGTACAGGAGGCTTGCCTCGCTCACGCCGGACAACCCTATCGTTCATGCCGAGGAGAGGTATGTCGACCCTAAAGGCGTAGAACACTTCTTCTCCTGGATCAACAGGGCCTTTTTCGACCCGGATGGTAATATCCAGGTGATGCACTCCGCAGGCCTGGACATCACTGCGGAGAAGGAGGCGGAACGGGCGATCCTAGCAGCCAAAGACGAAGCGCAGAGGGCGAGCGAGGCCAAGTCGCAGCTGCTGGCGAACGTCAGTCACGAGATACGCACCCCGATGAACGGCATCCTCGGTTTGTCGGAGCTGCTGCTGGAGTCGGGGCTGAACGACGAGCAGCACAACTACGCCCGCATGGTGCACACTAGCGCGTCGAACCTGCTCGGAGTTCTGAACGACCTGCTGGACTTCTCCAGGATGGAGTCGAAGGGAGTGGAGCTGAACATCATGCCCTTCCCCGTCTTGTCGCTGCTTGACGATGCGACGGAGCTATTCGCACTGCAGGCGGCCGAGAAGGGGCTCTCACTGGAGCTTCGGGTTAAGGGGGACCTCCCCTCCCTGCTGATGGGGGACCCGGTCCGACTGCGACAGGTGCTGATAAATCTCCTGTCGAACTCGGTGAAGTTCACGTCGGAGGGGGGAGTGGTCCTATCTGCGGAGACGGTCCACTCGTCCCCCGGAAACGTGGACTTGCTCTTCTCCGTGTCGGACACGGGGCCGGGCATACCGGAGCAGCTGATGGAGGATATCTTCACCCCTTTCAAGCAGGCACAGGGCTCGCTCAACAGGAAGTACGGCGGCTCGGGGCTGGGGCTCGCCATCTCCCACCAGATAGTGGAGGCGATGGGAGGCTTCCTTCTGGCCGAGAGCGAGCCGGGCGAGGGGTCTACCTTCTCTTTCAGGCTCTCGTTCGAGACGCCCAGGGACAACCCGGACGCGACGAGAGGGAGAGACAGGCCGCCAAGGCCCGATATGAAGGATGTCGTTCCGTCAGTGCTCATAGTCGAGGACAACCCGGTGAACAGGGAGCTGGTAAGGCTCATGCTGAACAAAGCGGGCATCAAGACGACCATCGCGGACAACGGGCGGGAGGCGATAGACATACTGTCGTCTCGGCGGTTCGACCTGATCCTGATGGATATCCAGATGCCGGAGATGGACGGGTACGAGGCCACCGATATCATCAGGGACCGGGGGTCCTCGGTGCTGGATCACTCTGTCCCAATAATCGCCCTGACCGCTCACGCGGCGAAGGACTTCCGCGAGGAGTGTCTGAACAGGGGAATGGACGACTATCTTTCAAAGCCCTTCTCGTCCGCCGGGCTGATGGACATGCTCTACAAGTGGCTCCCGATGAGGAAGGCGGACGTAAGGGCGAAGAAACCCGCCCCGAAGAAGAGCCTCAAGGATGATGACAAGGAGCTGTTCGACGCGGAGGGATTCTACTCCAAGCTGTTCGACGACCTGGAGGAGGGGAAAATGCTCCTGGAGCTCTTCCTGGAGTCGACGTGCCACGACATGGACCTGCTGAGGAAGAAGATAGCGGGCGGCGAGTACGAGGACGCCGCCAAGATCGCCCACTCGATCAAGGGGGCGGCGGGCAATGCCTGCTCCGTCCGGCTGAGCAGGGTGGCGAAGAAGCTGCAGCTCGCCGCCAAGGACGGGGACGAGAGGCGGACCGCAGAGCTGTTGAAGGAGCTTATGGAGGTCTACGAAAGGGTAGGGAAGCTTGTCGCCGAGGAGTTGAAGCGGTAGTTCAAGCCCCGGGGAAGCGCTTTCTGAACAGGGCCATGAGAGAGGCGAGCCTTCGGGCGACCATCTCTCCCTCCCGGGAGAAGGAGCCTCTCACCTCCTCGAAGCACTCGTCCACCTCCTCCTTCGTCGGCGAGATTCGAGAGGGCGGCTGCGCGCCCCTTCTTTTAGCCGCAGCCCTCGTTATCCTTCCCGTGGCGACAGACACCCTGTCCACCTTCATCCCGGTCCTGCCGGACAGCTCCCTGGCTATCGACGCCCCCCTCATGGACACCATCTTGGCCGAGGCCGGGCCGTCCGCCCTGGCAGTCACCACGCCTCTGTGGAAGTCCTCCACGAAGGTCCTCCTGGCTAGGGCGTCCCCTACTATCTCGGCCCAGATCCTGCGCAGCTCCGGAAGGAAGAGCCTCTCCTCCGACCCCTTCGGCAGTGCAGATCTCACTATGCCGCTCAGCGGCCGCGGGTCGGGGCCGCCTCTACGCCTGGTCATCCCGGCCCCTCCGGGAGAGAGAGCTTAGCCAGACGGACAGGATATGCACGTCCGCGGGCGTCACCCCGCTTATCCTCCCCGCCTGCCCGAGGGTAACGGGGCGGATCGAACTCAGCTTCTGCCTGCTCTCCGCCAGCAGTCCTGGGATTGCGTCGTAGTCCATGTCACCGGGAAGAGAGACCTCCTCCATCCTCTCCATGCGAGCCACCTGCCGCTCCTGCCTCTCTATGTACCCCCGGTACTTGACCTCCGTCTCGACAGAGAGGACCTCCTCGCCGACCGGCGGGTCGTCCGACGGGGAGAACCTGGCCACCAGGCCGTATGGGACCTCCGGCCTGCTGAGCAGCTCGATAGCCGATACGGTCTCCTCCAGGCGTGAGGATCCGACCTCTGCCAAGGCCGAATTCAGCTCGCCCGAGGGCCGCACCCTGGCGTGCCCCAGCCTCTCCAGCTCGGAGTCAACCCTCCTCCACGACCCGGTTATCCTGTTCCACCTGTCGTCGTCGATCAGGCCCAGCCGCCTGCCGAAAGGGGCCAACCTTCGCCCGGCGTTGTCGTGGCGCAGCAGAAGACGGTGCTCGCACCTGCTGGTGAGCATCCGGTACGGCTCGTCGCTGCCCTTGGTCACGAGGTCGTCCACCAGGACCCCGATGTAGGAGTCCGATCTTTTAAGCACCAACGGATCCTCCCCCGCGGCTTTAAGCGCCGCGTTTATCCCGGCGAGGAGCCCCTGGGCCGCGGCCTCCTCGTAACCGGAGGTGCCGTTGATCTGCCCTGCGCAGAAGAGGCCGGACACGTGCTTCATCTCCAGCCAGGGGGTCAGCATCGTCGGGTCTATGCAGACGTACTCTATCGCGTAGCCGGGGCGAGTTATAAAGGCCCTTTCGCAGCCGGGAAGGGTGTGGACCATCTCCAGCTGAGCGTCCAGCGGAAGACTGGTGGAGAAGTTCTGAACGTAGACCTCCCTGTTTCCGCGCGACACCGGCTCCAGGAAGAGCTGGTGGCTCTCCTTCTCCGGGAAGTTGATGACCTTTGCCTCGATGGAGGGGCAGTAGCGGGGGCCTGCACCCTGTATCCAGCCCATCGACAGGGGCGACCTGTCCAGGTTCGCCCGGACGATGTCGTGAGTCCGGCGGTTGCTCCTGGTGAGGTAGCAGCTGTACCCGCTGTGCACCCTCCCCTCCCCCCACAGGGAGAAGGAGAGAGGCTCGGACGAGCTCTCCTGCTCTATCAGCTCGGCCAGGTCCAGCGTGTCCAGGTGCAGCCTGGGGGATGTGTCCGTGCGCATCCTGCGGACGGCGAGCCCCGACTCCTCGAGGGAGAATGCCAGCTCGGTCGACGGAGGCTGTCCCAGAGGCCCGGAGGGGAAGTTCTCCGACCCTATGTGAACCCTGGAACCCAGGAAGGCCCCGGTGGCCAGCACCATGGTCCTCGCCTCGTAGTCGAACCCGTAGCGGGTCCCGACCCCCCTGATCCTACCGTCCTCGATCCACAGGCCGACGACCATCTCCTGCCGCACGTCCAGCCCCGGCTGGGTTTGAATTCTCATGGTGAAATAACGCTCGTACTCCTTCAGGTCGCACTGTGCGCGAAGGGCCCTGACGGCCGGGCCCTTGGAGGTGTTCAGCATCCTGACCAGCATTGTCGAGGCATCGGCCGCCTCGGCCTGTTCGCCCCCGATGGCGCTGATCTCCCTCACCAAGTGCCCCTTGGCCGGGCCGCCTATGGAGGGGTTGCACGGCATCATCGCCGTGTTGTCCAGGTAGAGGTTGAGCATGAGAGTGGATGCCCCCATCCTCGCGGCGGCGAGCGCAGCCTCGCATCCGGCGTGACCGCCTCCGACCACTATGACGTCGTACTTCTTCGCGTAAAGAGCCATCGGTCATCCCTTCCCAAAAGAGCCGGTCGCCTCTCAGGAGACCAAGGTCACCTCTCCCTTTTCGACCATCAGGGTCCTCCCCGGCCAGTCGGGAAGCACCTCCTCGGCGGCGGTGGCGATCACCTGCCAGCCGGTCGCCGCAAGAGCGTCCACGAACAGCCCCCTCCCCGTCCGGTCCAGCTCCGAGGCCATCTCGTCCAAAAGGAGTATCGGGGAACGCCTGAGTTTTCTCTGGATGCACCTTCCGGCTGCTATGACCAGAGCCACGGAGGAACGGCGTTTCTGCCCCCTGCTGAGGCAGTTCGCCGCCGACATTCCGTCGCACTGAAAGAGTATGTCGTCCCTGTGCGGGCCTACGAGAGGGGTGCAGCAGGCTCTCTCCCTGGGTCCGGCGGCCTCCAGGGACCTCCACCAGTCGGCGGCCGGGTCGCTCTCCCTTCCCGCTCCGCCCCTCTTGAGGGTGAGATCGAGGGGCATCGGAAGAAGATCTTCGAGGTGCGACAGCTCCTCCACCAAGCATAAGATAGCCTGCTCCCTCGCCCTCCACAGCCACGATGCGGGAGCGGCCATGCTCTTGGACAGGGCGCCCAGGGGGGCGCCTCTTTTAAGCAGTGCGATCCTGTGTCGGACCGCCCTTTTGAAGTCTGTGAGCCTGAGGGCGTACAGGGGCCACAGGAGGGCGCAGAGCCTGTCGACGAAGGAGCGCCTCCTCGACGGGGATCCGTCGATCAGGGCCATGTCCTGCGGGAGGAAGGCGAGGGACGGTGAAATCGACCGGACATCGGAAAAGGAGCATCGCTTTCCGTTGTACTTGACCACGGTGCTTGCACCTATTCCCGCAGCGAGGAAGGCCTCCTCCTCCCCTGAGAAGCAGCCGGTGATGTAGACCCTCTCCGTGGGCCTGTCCCATGAGGCAATATTCCGCCTATCGCCGATGGGGCCCCACCCCATCAGGATGTGAAGCGCCTCCAGGCAGTTCGTCTTTCCGGCGCCGTTTCCGCCGACCAGCAGATTAAGCCCCTCTCCCCAAAATATCTCCCCGGTGCGTATGTTCTTGTAGTTATGAAGGCGCAGCTCGTCGCACCTCATCGGAGGAGGCTAATACGCCGTTTCCTCTTCTTCGTCGAAGCGGCGGTCCGTCTCCGAGGTCTTGACCGGCATCAGCATGTAGAGGAAATCCTGCCCGCCGGGCCTCAGTATCACCATCTGCTCGGCCGGTCCGTTGAGGTTCATCGACGCCCTGTCGCTGTTGACCGCCTTGATCCCGTCCATGAGATATGCCACGTTGAACGTGATGTTCAGCGCATTGCCGCTGATCGACGCGTCCAGAATCTCCTCCACTGCCCCTGCCTGGGGCGCGCTTCCCTGCAGGAGGACATCCCCCCCGGGCGAGAGGCACATTGCCACGTTGCGGTTCTCCGACTCCCTGACTATGATGTCCACCCTCTCGAGAGCCGCGATAAGGTCGGCCCTGTTGATCTCCATCGTGGTGGTGTATTCCGAGGAGAGGATGGCCTCGTAGTTCGGGAAGTGAGCGTCCACTCGCCTCACCGAGAGTTCGACCCCTCCCATCTGGAAGAAGACGAGAGTCCTCTCCGCCTTTATAGTGATCGGGGTCTGACCGTCGAGGGAGGCCACCAATCTCTGTATCTCCCTTACCCCCGCCAGGGGGAGAAGGAACTCACCATCTGGTCCGTTGTCCGTGGTCTCGCATTTTGAAAGGGAGAGCCTTCTTCCGTCGGTGGACACGGCCTTCATCTCTCCGCCCGAAAGCTGGAAGAGAACGCATCCGAAGTATTTTGGGAACTCCTCGGTGGCGGAGCATGCTACTGTGCCCTCGTTGAGGATTTTAAGCAGATCTCCGGCTACTATGGAGCAGAACCGGGACGCGTCGTCGGAGACCGGCAGGCTCGGGAACTCCTTGGTCGGGTAGGTGGTGAACCTGTAGTGGTTTCTGCCCGAGTGTATGACGCCCCTTCCCTCGTCGATGGATAGTGTGAAGATGTTGGTGGGAGCCTTTTTGAACAGCTCCCCCACGAGGCGGACCGGCAGGACTGCCTCTCCCTCTTTTTCGATGATGACACCGGAGGAGACGCATTTCACGGAGGTCTTCAGGTCCGTCGCCTCCAGGGTGGCCGATTCTTCCCCGGCGGGAGCGCGGATCAACACTCCCGTCAGGGAGCTTATCGTGCTTTTGGGGCTTGTGTTTCTCTCCGCTATCAGCCAGTTCTTGAGGAACTCTCCCTTGTTTATCTGCAGTCTCATTCTTATCCCTCCCGAGGCACATCTTTTATTATTTATCTTCTAGGTAGTAATAATAGTAATAGGCAGTGTGGATTATGTGGATAAGTATCCCCGACGGCTCGTGCCACAGGTTTTCCACATGTGGATGAAATTGTCGTTTTTATGTGGAATTTATCCACACTGTCCACATATATAGTCCACATTTTCCAGCGGCGCGAAGTTGTCCACTTTTATTCATCGCGCTTCACAACTTATTCTCTATCGTATCCACAATCTGTTTTATGCGTGGCTCGTCCTTCGTCATCCTGGTTATTTTTCTGTGGGCGTGCAGCACCGTGGTGTGGTCCTTCCTCTGAAAGGCCAGCCCGATCTGCAGAAGGCTGGAGTCGGTGTTCTTTCTGCACAGGTACATGGCTATCTGGCGGGCCATGGCCAGGTCGGAGGTTCTCTTGGAGCTGAGCAGGTCCTCCACGGTCATATTGAAGTGGTCGGCCACAGTGTTCTGGATGGAGTCGATGCTTATCGGCTCGCGCGCATCCTTCCTGATTATGTCCTTGAGCCACTCCCTAGCTTTCTCCTCGTCTATTGGCTCGGCAGCCAGCTCGGAGCAGGCGACCACCCGGTTGAGCGCACCCTCGAGCTCCCGTATGTTGCTGGGTATGTTCAGGGCCAGGAAGTTTATCACCTCGTCAGGGACGTTGTAACGCCTCAACTGCGCCTTCTTCTGCAGGATGGCGATCCTGGTCTCTAGGTCGGGGGACTGGATATCCGTGACAAGACCCCACTCGAAGCGGCTGACCAAACGGTCCTCTATGCTCTGTATCTCCTTCGGCGGCCGGTCGGAGCAGATGACTATCTGCTTCTTCGAGGTGTGGAGCTGGTTGAAGGTGTGGAAGAACTCCTCCTGGCTGCTCCCCTTGTTGCCGAGGAACTGGATGTCGTCTATCAGCAGGATATCCACATTGCGATACTTTGATTTAAACTCCTGCGTCTTGTTGTTCTTTATGGACTGGATGAACTCGTTGATGAACTTCTCGGAGCTGACGTAGGTGACGCGGGAGGCGGAGTTGCGGTCCAGGACGTAGTGGCCGATCGCGTGCATGAGGTGCGTCTTGCCGAGTCCGACTCCTCCCCAGATGAAGAGAGGGTTGTAGGCCTCGCCAAGCGTCTCCGCGACAGCGAGGCTTGCCGCATGAGCGAGTCGGTTCGATTTTCCGACCACGAAGGAGTTGAACAGGTAGCCGGGGTTCAGCCCCCCCCTCTCTACATAGCCGGACGAAGCCGCCCTCTCGGCTCGCTCTCTCTCGTCCTTGCCGGTCTCGGCGCCGACCCTCAGCTCTATCGTCCTGCCGCCGCCGTTCTTTGAAAACACGCCGGTGAGCTCCCTCAGGAAGCGTGAGGAGATCTGCTCCTTCACGAAGACGTTCGGGACGTCCAGCACCAGCACCCCGTCCCTGAACTCGGTGGGAGCGCAAGTCCTCAGCCATGTGTCGGTGGCACCGGGCGGAAGCACGGAGCTTGCCTCGTCAAGAAGGCTGTCCCACATATGCTGCAAGTCTTTTTCCACTATGATTCACCTCTCGAAGAGAATGGTACCATAATAGCACAGGGATTGTGGATAAGCCGAAGGCCTCATGATCGGATATGATGATTGGCCCCCCTGAATGGGGAAAAAGATCGAAAAATGGACGAGTTGTCCACAAAACTTATCCACATATCCACAACCTCCCGACTCCTGTGTGGATAGAAAAAAGCCCGACTCGGACGGTTGCAGGGGAGTTGTCCCAAAATTTCATGTCCGGGTACAAAGAACCTCGCGCTTGCGACATCAGAGTGCACGGGCTTATCCACAGGTTATTCACATAAGTGGATAACTCTTGTGGAGAAGTGTGGTCTTTCGAGGGACTCCGATGGTAGATTTACCGAAAATGCCTGTCATAGCCAGTGTTCGTTGCATTTTTAACTCCTTCCTCCCGAAAGCCTGGTATGATCGTTTTTATGCCTGGTGCTTCCGGGACCTTAGTACTGTTCCAAAGGAAGCCAAGAGGGGTTAGAATGTAATCCAATCACCGAACGCATCCTGCTGAAGGGGGTTTTTTTGTTGGTCTCTCTGCTGCACGTTATAAGCCATACGGACCTCGACGGGGTGACTGCCGCGGCAGTTGCGTGGAGGCGATGGCGGCCCTATCGCCCGGTGAGGGTCTCTCTCGCGGGCTACGGCTCGGTGGACGCCCTCATACTCGAGACACTGGACGCCGGTCACGACCTGACGGTTGTCGATCTCTTCTGCCAGAACGAGCGCACGGTGGAGAGGCTGGACAGGCTTCACGAGCCGGGGGACGAGCCCTTTCTGTTCGATCATCACGACACCACGGCGGCCCGCTACGGCAACAGGCCGTGGGCTGTCATCGACACGAACTACTGTGCCGCCAAGGTCTACTACCGTTGGCTGCTCGAGAGGGACGCACCCGGGCTGGAGGGATTGGAGAGGATCGTCGAGCTGGCAAACGACCGCGACCTGTGGATAAACAAGGAGCCGGACAGCAGGCTCTGGCACGCCATGATCACCCTGTGCGGGCCGCATAGCGTCTTCACGCGACTGGCATGCGACCCGGATGCAGAGCTGGCGCCTCACGAGAGGAGCGCCGCCGAGGACTTTGTGGAGAAGCAGGAGAGGCGATTCGCCGCCGCCGTGGAGAGGATGGACAGGAGCGGCGACGACCTGGCCTTCGTCGAGCCGGGGATACTGGAGTTCGGCGACGTGTCGGACTTCGGCGGACTGGTGCTTGACCGCATGGATAATCCCCCCCTGCTGGTAGCGATGGCCGCGAAGCGCTTCTCCGGCGAGTGGGCCGTGTCGCTGCGCAGCCG
>JAAYLU010000078.1 GCA_012521675.1 Synergistaceae bacterium
CAGTGGGATTGAGTCCCTATATGAGTCCCTATAATGGTGTAAATTCGAATTGAGCCATTCGCTCAAGCTGAGGTTCGTCGGGACGACGGAGTCCCCGTCGTCCCGAGCGGATGGAAGGCCGGCCGTGGAGTGTCGCTACTCAGGCCTCCGTTGTTCCAATCAGTCCTCCAGCTCCTTCAGGAACTCTTTCAGCCTTGCCATGCCCTCTCGTATCTCGTCCTCGGAGTTCGCGTAGGAGACCCGGATGTTGCCGTCGGCCATGAACGCGCTTCCGGGGACCAGCGCTACATACTTGGACTCGAGCAGGACCTTGCAGAAGGTCGCGTCGTCGGTGAGTTCCTGCCCCTTCCAGGACTTTCCGAGCAGCTTCTCGATGTTGAACCAGACGTAGAACGCACCCTTCGGCTCGGTGAAAGCTATCCCCGGTATCTCCTTCATCAGGCAGACGATGAGGTCGCGCCTCTTGCCGAATGAGGCGTGCATCGCCTTGACGTCCTCCTCCGCGTCCTTCAGCGCGCCCACGGAGGCCCACTGAGCCACGGAGCAGGCGTTTGAGGTTATGTGCCCCTGAAGGTCGCTAAGGTAGCCCATTATCTCCGAGGGGCCGAGCGAGTAGCCGATCCTCCATCCTGTCATGGCGAAGGCCTTGCTCACTCCGTTTATGATGATCGTATTCTCCCTCGCCTCCGGCACCAGCCCGAGGATGTGATGATGGACGGAGTCGCCGTAGACCAGTCGCTCGTAGATTTCGTCGAAGAGTATCACTATATCCCTCTCCACGGCCAGTTTGCCCAGCGAGCGAAGGGATTCCTCGTCGTACACGGCTCCGGTCGGGTTGTTCGGCGTGTTGACGATCATGGCCCTGGTCCTCGGTGTGACCGCTTGCAGCACCTTTTCCATGCTTGGCACGAAGCCGGTGTCGGATGTGTCGACCAGCACGGGTACAGCATCGAAGAAGCGGATCTGCTCCACGTAGCTCACCCATGCCGGGGTGAAGACAAGTACCTCGTCCCCCGGGTCGACCAGGCAGCCGAGCGCCTCGTAGAGCAGGGGCTTTGCTCCGGCGCCCACCACCACGTCCGAGGGCTTGTAAGCAAGCCCGAAACGCTCCTTGTAATAGTCGCAGACGGCCTCTTTCAGCTCCGGGATGCCGGAACTCGGCGTGTAGTGGGTGTGTCCCTTCATCATCGCCTCCTCCGCGCTGCGGATCGCTGCGTGAGGTGAGTCGAAGTCGGGCTCGCCCGCACCGAAGGAGATCACCGGCCTGCCCTCTCTTTTCAGGGCCTTCGCCTTCGCCGAGACGGCGAGAGTGGCGGAGGGCTGCATCTTTCTGGCCCTTGCGGAGATGCGCATTTGCTTCGCCTCCTTTGATGATGCCGACGCCGTTCTTTGGTCAGTGCAAACGGCGTCAGCATGTCCCGGAGGGATCGGATTTTTTCTTGCCCTTCCCCTTGTCCGGTGCTAGAATAATAGCATACTACAGAGTCTGATTGGAGGGGATCGGCATGGACATACGGTTCGTGACCAGGGGAGTCGAGATCAAGGAAGATTTAAAAGACTACATGGAAAACAAGATGTCCAAGCTAGAGAGGTTTTTCAACCGTATCATAGATAGTCAAATAGTCGTCAGCTTCGGCAGGGGCCTTTACACGGTGGAGATAACCTCCAAC
>JAAYLU010000079.1 GCA_012521675.1 Synergistaceae bacterium
TACCTGTTCGTGGGCTTCCTGGGAGTCTTCGCATCCCACATGACACCGGATCCCTTCCTTTACGGCCTCAGCGCCATCTACTTCTCCATGAGCCTCGTCACAGCCTTTCACACCCTGGGCTACTACGGCATGGGCGTCTTCCACGGCTGGACCGCCAACGAGCCTACCCAGTTCTGGATACTGATGCGCTTCATCCAGGGGGCGGGGATACCGCTGGTGCTGCTGTTCAGCTCTCGCCCTCGCTTCATCCGGATCTTCTCTGCCGTGATGGGCATAGTCACCCTGGGCGGGATCGCCCTGGTATTCGTCGGCCTCTTCCCCGACTGCTTCCTCCCCGGCACCGGCCTCACCCCCTTCAAGATCGGGGGAGAGTACGTCGTGGCGCTCCTTCTCGTCCTCTCGATAGCCTATTCGCTTCGCGTCCGTCGCGAGGAGGAGGTGGACCGCTCCCGCTCTTTCGAGGTCTCACTCGGATGCTTCGTGCTGGCGGGGATGTCCTTCACCCTCTACACGGACGTGTACGGCTTCTTCAACATGCTGGGGCATGTGCTGCACGGGATGGGAGCATGGATACTGCTGACCGGCTTCGTGACGAAATCCGTCACGGCTCTGCTTGACCGGCACTTCTACGACCTCCGGAGGGCCAAGGAGATGGCCGAGGAGTTGAGCAGGGCGAAGAGCGCCTTCCTGGCCACGATGAGTCACGAGGTGCGCACCCCACTGAACGGAATACTAAGCGCTGCAGCCCTGCTGAGGGACCAGGCACTCGACCCGGAGGAGAGGGACGAGCTGCTCTCCATTCTGGTCAACTCCGGCGAGTCCCTGATGGAGATACTGAACAACATCCTCGACCTCGCCAGGCTGGAGTCGTTCTCGGAGCAGCCCAAGCCGACCCCCTTCCAACCGGAGATGCTTGCACGCGAGGTGCTGGAGCTGTTCAGGGGAAGGGCGATGGAGAAGGGGGTGAGCCTTGTCCCGTTCGTGGACTCGGATCTGCCGGACGCGCTGCTCGGGCATCCGCTCTACCTCAAGCAGGTGCTCTTCAACCTCGTGGGCAACGCGGTCAAGTTCACCGACTCCGGCGAGGTTCGCCTGTTTTTAAGCCAAATGCAGGAGCATGACGGGGGGATATCGCTATTCGTCGCGGTGGAGGACACCGGAATGGGCATAGATTCCGACGAGGTGGCAAGTGTCTTCGATCCGTTTCACCAGGCGGAGAAGGCCGTATCCGCCCGACGAGGCGGCACCGGCCTTGGGCTTGCCATATCCAAACGGCTCGTCGAGTCCATGGGCGGCACCCTCTCCTTGTCGTCGAAGGTCGGCATCGGCAGCGTCTTCTCTTTCACCATCCCGGTGGTGGAGTATGAAGGCAAGCTCGCCGAGCCTGCTCGCCCCGGCCGAGTCGCGGTGCGGCTGGACGGCCTGTCCGTGCTGGTGGTCGAGGACAACGAGGTCAACAGGGAGATGCTTCGCAGGATACTTGAGAGGACGGGCGCATCGTGCGATTACGCCAAGAACGGTCTGGAGGCGCTGAAGAAGAGCGCCGCCGAAGCATACGACGTGATAATCATGGACGTCGACATGCCGGAGATGGACGGCTGCGAGGCCGCAAGGGCGATCCGGGCCCGCGAGGGCGAAGGGGGCAAAGTCCCGATCCTGGCTCTCTCCGCCCACGTGATGGAGGAGTATCGGCA
>JAAYLU010000080.1 GCA_012521675.1 Synergistaceae bacterium
CCGGTCCCGCCAGAGAAACTCCTTCAGAGCCTCGGTGTCCCCCGCCTTGAAGAGCACGAAGTTCGCGTTGGGCGGCAGCGTCTCGTACCCGGCGCGCCGAATCCCTTCCGCCAGTCTCCCGGTCAGGCGTATGACTTCCCGCCATTGAGCCTCGTAGAAATCCTCCCTGCGCAGTGCCTCGGCCCCTGCCTCCTGGGCGCACGAGTTCACGCTCCACGGCGGCTGCAACGCCGCCAGGTGTCCGATCAGCCCCCGGTCGCCTGCGACATACCCCAGCCTGAGCCCGGTCAGCCCGTAGTCCTTCGTCATGGAGCGCATTATCAACAGGTTCGGAGAGGGCAGAAGGTGCACGAGCGACGCCCCGGACGGAGCGAAGTTCACGTAAGCCTCGTCGAGCAGCAGCAGCGCTCCCTCCTCCTCGCAGGCGGCGAGCAGAGCCTCGGCCTCGGCCCCCGAAGGAATCGCGCCTGTCGGGTTGTTCGGCGAACAGACCCAGACGAGGGACGGACGTCGATTCCTCACCTCGGATAAGAGTCTCTCCGCGGGGAAGGCAAACCCCTCCTCCTCGAGAGCCGGGACAGGGACGAACTCGGCCCCTGCGAGCCGGGACGCCACCTCGTACTCCCCGAAGGCGGGCGATGCGGCAAGCGCCGTGTCCCCCCTGTCGCAGAATGCGAAGGCGATCAGATAGATGGCCTGGGCCAGGCCGTTCGTGACGAGTATGCAGTCGGCGGGCAGGCCGGTGACCTCGGAGATCTTCCTGCGCAGACCGCCGGAGGAGGAGTCCGGGTAGCGGGCTAGGGCGGCGCGCGCCACGGCGTTCAGCACCTCGGGATGAGGCGGCATCGAGTTCACCGACACGCTGAAGTCGAGCACCGCCTGCGGATCCACTCCCTCGGAGCGAAGCTGCTCGTAGTCAAGCCCGCCGTGATACGCCGCCCTCGCTCCCGACAGCTCCCTCCTAGGTGAAAAGGGCACCGAGTCCTCCGAGTGCCGCGGCGAAGGCCAGGATCATGGCCGAGCAGATGCGGACCACCCTCAGGCATCGGGCAAGCACCGCAGTGTCAAGCGGCTCGTCGCCTCCCTCTATCGAGTAGCAGTCGCGCTTCTCCAGCGTTACCCTCAGCAGCCCCGCCATAACCGACATGGTCCATCCGGCGTTGGGGCTCGCGGTCTTTCCCCTCTCGTCGCGAAGGGCCGCCACTCCCCTCACGATATCCTCGCCCGCCGCCGCGCCCGCCAGCAGCAGCAGCACGGAGGCTATCCGCGACGGTATCCAGTTGAGCACGTCGTCCACCCTTGCCGCGATCTTGCCTCCCCATTCAAAGTCGCCGCCGCGATAGCCTATCATCGAATCGCAGGTGTTTATATAGCGGTAGAAATATGCCCCCGGCAGACCGAACAATGAGTAGAAGAACAGGGGCGACGCCAGGCTGTCCGTCAGGTTCTCCGACAGGGACTCTATCGCCGCCCCCACGACCTCCGAGGCCGAGAGGCCCTCCGTGTCCCTGCTGACCAAGCTCCACGACAGCTGTTTGCGAGCCTCCGGCAGATCGTTCAGGTCCACGGCCCGCATTACGCCCTCACCGGCCCTCAGCAGCGCCCCTATGGAGAAGACGCACTTCAGGAGAGGTATGGCGAGAAGCATGGCCACCAGCCCAGGGAGAAAACGCAGGAGAAGCGGAGGGAGGGAGAAAACCAAGGCACCCGTGAGAACGATGATCCCGCCGAAGATCAGCCTCTTGCGGTCGGTCACCTCCGCAGGCCTGCGGTTCCAGAAGGCACCCACGTATTTTCCCATCCACACCACCGGGTGGGCAGCCGAAGGCGGCTCGTCCAGCAACAGGTCCCACGCCGCTGCGGCGAACAGGACGACGAAAAGACTCATTATCACACCCTCCTTGTATGCGGTCCGTCGCTGTTTTTTCGAGCAGGGCCGCCAATTGGCTCCGGCTCAGCTCGTCTACTCCGGGTACCTGGGACCGCCCGGGACGACCGAGTGCAGGGAGAGCTCCACCGCCTCCGGCAGGGCCTCCCACGCGGCCTCCAGCACCGAATGAGCGTCAAGCATCGAGGATGCGGGAAGCAGCACCCCGTACAGGGTCCCGCTGTGAGCTGTGCATACTCCGTACCCGCCCAGCGAGAGCGACAGTGAACGGCATCTCTCCAGCAGCGGCCTCGGATGGATCGCGCAGCACGCAGCGGCGCTCAGAGACGCGGCCTCGCCAACCGCCTCCGGCTTGCCTCGCTCAAGCCCCTCGCGGAGAAGCGACAGGGACTCCCTGTGCAGTCCGGCCAAGGCGGCCAGAAGCGTGTCCGCATCCCTGCGATTGAACTCCTCCGTGTCCACCTCTCCTCCCTCGTCAACAACCAGCACCGCCATCGGAGGCGGAGGTCCGAGGAACTCCATGACACGTCCCTCCCTGTGGTCCAGGAGAGCCAGCCCCGGCCATGCGATGCTGTCCGTGGGCTCGACGGCAAGCGCCGCCTTCGTTGCCTCCTCCGGAGACAGCTCCGTGCCCGACAGGCGTGCTGCTCCGTGAAGGGCGGCGAGTATATCGGCAGTGCTGCTGGCGTACCCCTTCCCCTCCGGGAGCGACTCGACGCGGCTGACCGCAAGCCCCGTTGCGAAGGAACCGCCCGACAGGCTCGTCTCGAGCGCGCGGCGCGTCTTGCTCATCGGCACGGGGACGTACAGCCCCGCACCGGGAACGGAGATGAGTTCAAGCCTCGAGAATCTGTCAATGGGGCATGATACGAGGCAACGAACCCCGTCGACCAAGCCCTGAAAAAACTCCCCGCACGTGCCGGGGAACGCGACCGAGACAGCCCTCACAGCCCTGTGCTCCGGTTCCGTAGGACCACCTGAGAGCGGTAGCCTCCATCGGGCTTCGGCAGCACGGAGTTCATCTCGACGGACGGCGCGCGCCTTTTGACAAGGAAGTCGAGGCCTACAGGCCGTACTGCTGCCTTACGAGGGGCAGCACTCCCATGCGATCGATCTTCTCCACCGGGCAGCGGAAGGTGACCATCACCACGCCGGGAGCGCGTCCTATCTCTATCGCCCCTGCCACCGTGACCCGGTTCTTGACCTCGAGGACGGACATGTCGAGCGCGTCGGAAGCCCTTTCGAGGCCGTTCGAGATGGCGTCGTTCATGTTGGCGCCCGTGCCGATGAAGCATATCGGGGCATCCTCCTCCACGCCGACCCCCCACTCCTCGGAAAGGCGCTTGAGCGAGTGCCTCTCGTGGCAGGAGAGAGGCTTCGCGAGATAGGGGAGGTCCTCCTCCAAAGGCAGAAGCACGGGCCCTCCTATCTTGACCCCCTTCAGGACGTGCACCTGCAAGGTAACGACCCCCGCCACGTCCGCGGTGTGGCCGGCGATCTCGCCGTTGCCCTGGAAGGCGTGCATGTCGCCCATGTAAACCCCGCCTCCCGGCACCTTCACCGGGCATATCAGCACGGCCCCGGCGCGCACGGTGTTCACGTCCATGTGACCGTCGGTCCGGCATTCCAGCTCCTCCTGTGTTTTCGCATACTCGTGCGGGGCCCCCACCAGGAATGCGCCGAAGTCGCCCGCGTTGTGAGAGTCGGGGAAGGGCAGTGAGGGGGTGGTCCCGAGCTGCCCCATGAACGGCCTCATCCTGGTGGCGATGCCCGGCAGGTCGGCCGGCGCAAACACCAGCACTGGGTTCTGGACGGAGTTGTCAGGCTTCGCCGAGAAGCGCGCCGCGTCCGCCGCCACCCGCTCGGCCCCACCCTTGTCCAGCGTCACCGCCAGCATTCGCTCGTGGTCGAAGACGATCGTGTAGCCGTTCGAGATTATGAAGGGCGATATCTCCGCCCCGCATTCCGCGCACCGGACAGCCCCCTGTCCGATTCCCTCGAGGACAGTCTTCGGACGGTACGCGCCGCACGAGGGGCACTGCTTCGCCACGAACGGGTCCCCGCGAAAGCGGGAGGGGTCGGGCGTGGCGTCATTGCCCGAGGCTGTTGCGAGCGATGTCACCATTACGTCCTTTATCCGGATGGCTATGGCGTCGCCAGGCTCCGCCCCCTCTACCGCGACCGGTATCGTAACCTCGTGACCGCCCTTCAGCTCCGGCGTTATCATCGGCCCCCAGCACCCGGGCGCCGTGTTTGCGACGATAGTCCCGCCGTCCCTGACAGGCCCGAGCATGGGCATGGACGGATCCAGAAGACCATCTGTGAAGCTGTTGACGAAAACCGTGCATGAACCCCGCATTCCGCTCATATTTCGACACTCCTTTCCTTATCGCGCAGGCCCTCGGCCCGCGCCGCACAAAACCCGACAAACACCCTCCGTATTGCCTCTCATCTCTGTTTTTCAATCATAGCACAGACGTGCGGACCCGTGTATCAACTCATTCCATGCCGATTGCCAACCGGCAAGACGATATGCGCGGAGGGAGGACGCATGTCCCCCTCCGCGCTAACCCGTTCGTACCAAACTCACGGCTCGTTACTGCGCTACTTCTGCAGCTTCTCGATCATGTCCAGCCTCTGCTTCAACATCCAGCCGCCGAGCTCGTTGCGCATCTCCACGCGCTTGTTATGCAGCTCTTCGATCTTCGCCCGGTCGATCGGGTTCTTCCGCATCTCCGCCTGCATGTCGATCGCGATCTTCCTCATCTCCACCTGCTTGTCGCGGATCTCCTGCGGAATCTCGATGTTCGCCCACATGCCCATCATCCCTCGGTTGCGCATTCCCATCATCTGCGAATTGGCCTGCGCTCCGCCCGAAAAACCCATCCCTTTCTGCATCATGGTACCACTCTGTCCGGGCATCCCGCGGTTAGACGACCCTCTTCCTCCATGTCCACCCCATGCGAACGCTCCACCAGCCGCAGCCAATACCAAGATCGCCACCAGCGCAAAAACCGCCGTCCTCTTCATCTGTAACCCCGCCTTTCAAAATTGGTTTTGTATCGCTACAGATAGAGGATACAGCGGAAAGCCGGTGAACGCATGGTTTGAACTACCGCTCTTCCGACTGTAAGGAGTTACAATACTGGGAGGGTCTCGGCTTCGGAAAACCGATCCGGACGCCCAAGACTTGGGCTGGCGCTGGGGGCCGGAGCCGCTCGCGGGATGGCACATCTTGTCGTCATCCAGAAGCTCGAGGAGGCGAGGGGTGTGCGGACAAAAACCTGGACTCGAAAACTCGAGACAGGCGGTAGTTTAGGATGACGAGAGGGCAGTTTGGGATGGTACTTTCAATCAGAGATATTTTGCCATAAAACCAGCAGGGGTCAATCTCATCCGGCGTATACACGAGAGTATAACTCATTTTCAACAGGAACCTGTCAATAACTCCTGCCTGTGCAGGAAATTTTCGCCTTATGACATCTTTCAGTTCTGTCACGACAAATGAGGACAATATAAGCTCATGCTCTGAAAAAATGAGTGCTAGCATGGCGTTAATTCGTTCATCGGGAAACAAAAGCAGAGATACAAGCACATTGGTATCCGGCATTATCCACATGCTATTCTGCCATTCTTTCGCGCCGAAACTCCTTCATCTGAGCAACGACTGTCAAGCGCAGGACGAGGCCTCGGCCCCGCCCTGCGCATGGTGGAAACGGTGTCTTTATACCTGCCTTGCGACCTCGTAGGCGCTCCATATCGCGTGTTTTATGTTCTCTGGGTTGAGGGCGTCGCCTATCAGGTAGACCTCGGGCAGTCTTGGCGCGAGCTCTCTGTACAGCGAGTTCTCAGCACGGTAGCCCGTGGCGAGGACTATGGAATCTACGGGTATCTCCTCTCCCCTGCCGAGCTTCAGCCCCGCCCCGGTTACGCCGACTACCGAGGCCCCGGTGAAGGTCGCGACCTCGTGGAATGCGAGCAGCTCAAGCAGCATCATCTTGTTCGGATAGGCCGTATCACCTAGCATCATCAGCTCGCCCAGTCGCTCGACTATGCTCGGGCTGTGCCCCTTCTGCGACAGCCACAGGGCCAGTTCGCACCCCACGAGCCCGCCGCCGATTACGACCACCCTCTTCCCCAGAGGCTTCTCGCCCATGAGGGCCTGCCTGGTTGTCAGCACTCGCGGGTCGCCCAGGTCAAGCCCCGGTATGGGAGGAATCACCGGCTTCGAACCGGTCGCGATGAAGAGGGTCTTAGGATCAAGCCCGAGCACGTCGTCCACGCCCAGTCGCCTGCCCATCGTCACGTCGACCCTCAACTCCGCGAGTTCCCTCCTGTACCAGTCTAGCAGCCGCCTGTCGTCGATCTTGAAGTCGGGGACGGAGCCCTCTATCACGTGGCCGCCGAGCTCGTCGCTTCCCTCGAACAAGCGGACCTCGTGCCCTCGCAGAGCGCATGCGCGAGCCGCCTCCATGCCCGCGATGCCTCCGCCGACTATGACGACCTCCCTCGAGGTTTGAGCCCTTTGGATCGCGTACTCCTTCTCTCTTCCCGCCGAGGGGTTCACGGCGCAGCTGAGGGGCTTGCACCGGGCGATGCGCTTCAGGCAAGCCTCGTGGCAGCCTATGCACGGGCGTATCTTCTCGACACGGCCCGTCCTGACCTTGCGCGCCCACTCCGGATCCGACAGCAGCGGCCTTCCGAGCGACA
>JAAYLU010000081.1 GCA_012521675.1 Synergistaceae bacterium
CGCTATCTCCTCGCTGGAGGCTGCCTGCTCCTCCGCGACGGCGGCCATGTCCTGCGTGCCCGAAGCGATCTTTGACAATGCCTCCATCATCAGGTCGATCGTCTCCCTCGTCTCCTCAATGAGGCCGCTGGACTCCACTGAATCCTTCGCGTTGGCTTCGGCAGCGGATACGACACCTTCCAGGTCCCTGGTGATCATCGAGGCAAGTTCGGCGATCTTCTGCGCCGCCTCGTTGCTCTCCTCGGCTAACTTTCTCACTTCCTCCGCGACAACCGCGAAGCCCCTTCCGGCCTCTCCGGCCCGCGCGGCCTCGATCGCCGCGTTCAGCGCCAGCAGGTTTGTCTGGTCGGCTATGCCGCCTATCTGGGCGACGAAGTTCTGTATCTCGCGCGCCCTGTCTCCGAGGACCCTGACCTCCTTCGCTGACTCCTCGGCGTTGACCGCTGCCTTCTTGGTGCTAGCCACGGCCCTTCCTATGGCCTTCACTCCGTCCTCGCCCGCGCCTCTGGCTTGGTCGACCTCCGCCGCCATGTCGGTGCTCTTCTGCGCGGATGACTGTGCGCCGCTTGCTACCTCCTCGACCGATGCGGTTATCTCCTCGGTTGCTGCGGCCAAATTCTCCATCTGGGATGATACGTCGTCTGCGCCCGCGCGTGACTCCTCGACGCCGGCGTTGGCCTCCTGCGCCAGGGCGGAGATACCCTCGGCGGCGTCGCCCAGCATATCTGCGGTCCCGGCCACTCTTCGGACCAGCTCCCTGGTCTTCTCGACGAACCCGTTGAAGAAGCCCGCCATCTCTCCCATCTCGTCCTTGGTGCGGATATCGAAGTTTATGGTGAGATCGCCCTCTCCTCTGCCCAGCAGCTCGGTGATGGTCTTCAGCGGTCGGGACACCTTGAGCAGGAAAAGAACCAGGGACATGATCGCGAGCACTACCACCAGCACGGCGAGCGTTATCAGGATGCTCAGGTAGCGATTGGCGGTCTTCTCATACTTCAGCACCGTCTCGGATGTGCGCTGGTCGAGCATGTCCAGGAAGTCGTTTATCGGCGCCATGATCTTGGCCTTTTCCCCGTGGTAGTTAAGGTCGTGCATCATGATGGCCGCCATCTGCATGTCCGGCTCCTTCTCGACGGTGAACTTCCCGGATTCATCGGCGAAGAGACCTTTAACCGCGTTCATGGCCACAACCTCGGTCTGGATGAGCTTTTCGGAGTTCACCTCCGACTCCCTCAGTTTTGCGAACTCCTCGTCCGTGAAGCCCAGCTCCTCCATGATCCGGTTCAGGGCCTTCGTCTCGCCGTCGCCCCTGGGAGCGTCTCCGTATTCGACCACGAGGTCCCAGTAGACCTTGTGATAGTCAAGGGGCCTCGGTTTCTTGCCCGCTCGAATGTCCGCCACGTCCATGTACATCTTCTCGTACCTGTCGTCCCCCGTGACGACGTAGGCCCTGGCCAGGCGGGTCAGATCGTCGGAGCTCTGCCGGAGCTCGTCGGCGGCCAAGTAGGACCTGTAGCGGATCTCCTGGGCCTCGTTCAGGTTTTGCTGGTTGCCCAGGAATAGAAAGGACAGAGAGATCACGCAGAGCAACAGAACGATGATGGAGGCGTTGATCAGTCCAAAAGCGGTGCGTATCTTCACGGTACTCACTCCCTGTTTGAAAAATACGGCTTGTTATTGCCGGGTGCACCAAAACGAGAACAACGCTTGCATGTCAATAACACCAAGTGTCGTTCGGGGCGGGACGACAATCGGTTGTCACCCCGAACGTCCATTCTTGTCATCCCGAGCGAATGCGAGGCAAGCAGGCGACAGAACGGGCGTTTTTTCCGTTCGTGTCGTTCGCTTGTCCCGAGGAGCGAAGCGACGAGGGGGCTCGAGGGCCAAGCCGCTTTGTTCCTCGGGATGACAACTATCCTACTGCGCCGTGCTCGCCAGTGCCTCCTGCTCCTCGGCGGAGAAGATGCGGTCCAGGTCAAGGAAGATTATCAGCCTGTCGTCGACCTTCGCCACCCCCTTGATGAAGTCCGAGCTTATCCCGCTTGAGACTATCGGCGGCGTCGGCTCGATCGCCTCGTCAGGCACCCGCAGGATCTCAGACACCGCGTCCACCATGATGCCTATGTTCTGCCCCGCCATGTGAACCACTATTATGCGCATCTCCGCGTCGTCGGAGTTGCTGTGCATCGCGGTCATGAACTTCTTGTTCAGGTCCACTATGGGGACTATAACGCCCCGCAGGTTCACTATCCCCTCCACGAAGTCCATCGACTGGGGGACCGTGGTGATGTGTTGGATCTTGACTATCTCCATCACACTTGAGATGTCTATGCCGAATTCCTCGTTGCCGAGGCCGAATACCACCAGCTGCTGTTCAGCCATGTTGCTTCCTCCTTTCGTTAAGAATTGTCCTCTATCCGACGGCCCCGATCGAAGCCCCGGATTTGCCCTTTCCGCTGTTCAGCGGCACGAGGCCTGACTTGGATGCGGCATCACCTTCGTCGTACTTGAACGTAGCGACAAGCCTGCCAAGATCCGCGGCAAGCCCGGAGAGCTCCTCCGATCCCCGAGCTACTCGCTCCGCCGATGCACCCACTTCCGCCATCTGGCCCCTGACATGGTCCGCGGACGAGGCGGAGTCGTTTACACGCGAGGCTATGGTCTGCACCGCGCTCGCTATCTCCTCGCTGGACGCGGCCTGTTCCTCGGAGACGGCCGCCATGTCCTGCGTCGCCGATGCTATATTGGACAGTGCCTCCATCATCTTGTCTATCGTCTCTCGCGTCTCCTCCGCCAGGCCACTGGACTCCAGGGAGTCCTTCGCATTAACCTCGGCCGACGAGACAACACTGTCCAGATCCTTGGTTATTATGGAGGCAAGGTCCGCAATCTTCTCGGCCGCCTCGTTGCTCTCCTCGGCGAGTTTTCTTACCTCCTCCGCGACCACGGCGAAGCCCCTTCCTGCCTCTCCGGCTCTCGCGGCCTCTATGGCGGCGTTCAGCGCCAGCAGGTTGGTCTGGTCGGCTATGCCTCCGATCTGGTCCACGAAGTTCTGTATCTCGCGTGCCCTGTCTCCAAGGCTCTTGACCTCCCTGGCGGACTCCCCTGCGTCCTCCGCCACCTTCTTGATGCTGGCCACGGCCCTGCCAATGGCCCTGACCCCCTCCTCGCCTGCTGTGCGCGCCTGCTCGACCTCAGCCGCCATATCGGTGCTCTTCTGGGCGGATGACTGAGCGCCGCTCGCCACCTCCTGCACGGATGCTGTTATCTCCTGGCTGGCTGCGGCCAGATTTTCCATCTGGCAAGAGACGTCGTCGATACCTGCTCGGGACTCCACTACTCCTGCGTTTGACTCCCGGGCGACGGTGGAGAACTCCTCGGCCACCCCTCCAAGCCTTTCGGATGCGCCCGCGATTGCCCTGATGGCCTCTCTCTGCTTAGCGATCATCTCGTACAGTGCGCCGGCCATCTCCCCGAGCTCGTCGGATGTTTCGATGCCGAAATCCGCTCGCTCTATCGTAAGGTCTCCATCACCGCCCCTTTGAGCCAGTCCGGCGACCCGTCGAAGCGGCTTGACCAACCAGCGCGCTATCATCCAAATTACCAGTAGAAGCAGGATTCCTCCGATTATCGAGCTTACGATGGTCATCCTCATTATCTTGTTGTACGAGGCCATGACCTCCTCTTCGACCAGCACCATGCTCGTGCTCCAAGGCGTGTCCGTGTTGCTGACGACCACAGGCGAGTAGGACTTCAGGGTGTTGTGCCCGAGTACCTCGGACCAGGCCTCCTCGAACCAGCTCTCGCCCTTCTGTATCCTCTTGAGGACTTCTACGCCCCCGGGGGTTTGAATCTCCCCCAGCGGCTTCCCGATCCTCTCCCTGTCAGGGTGGCTCACTACCGTTCCTCCGTGGGAGACAAGCCGGGCAAAGCCCGTCTCGTAGAGTTTGATGGAGTTGGTCAGTGTCTGTATCGCTTCCATGGAGAGGTCCACTCCCGCGGCGCCAACCCTCTTGCCGTCGATCTCGATGGGGACGGACAGAGTATTAAGGTAGAAGACGGGGCCTCCCTCCTCGTACGAGTACTCGAACGGCTCCGTCAGGATTCCTTTGCCTGTCTTCATCGGAGCAAGGTAGTAATCGCCATCCCCCGGCACGTCATACCCGACCAGAGGCCCGCAGTCCACCGTGTTCCCTTTCCTGTACCAGCTTGTCACAAAGCGCCCCGTGGCATCGTGCCCCTTTGTACCGACGAACTCCTTGTCTCTGCCGTCGAAGGCGTTCGGCTCCCAGCAGGTCCATGCGCCGAGCAGCTCGGGATTCCTGCTTAACACACTCTCCAGAATTGCGTTCGCCGCATCTCGGTCCGCCTTGCCGCCCACCACCAGCCCCTTTAGAACCTCGGCCAGGGTGACGGCCGTGTCCATCGCCGTGGAGAAACGGGCCGCCACCATCCACGAAAATTCCGAGGATCTGCTGATAGCCAGCTCCTCCGCCTGGCGCACGGCCTCGCTCTGGTTCAATACGGCAGAGACACCGATCACCACGGAGAAAACAAGTAAAACCAGTCCTGCGGTCAAGAGTACGATCTTACCCTGAAGCTTGAGTCGAAACAACCTAAAACTCCCCCTTACCAGAAATCGGGCTTATGCGACGGCCATACCGACACAAGCCCCACCTTCACAGGCTTTGTTTTTGAAGTGAATACCATGCACGGTATTTTATCCTTAAGACCGAGAAATCGCAACAATACGGATCACTCGCTTCCCTCGGGTATGACAAGGTAGGCAACGGCTCCTCGGGACGACTGGAAATGGTCATCCCGAGCGAAAGCGAGGGATCTCGGCCCGTCAACGCCTGAAAACCGAGACCCCTCGTCGCCTTGTTTACTCTACACTTCGCAGAGTCCTGTCCTTTACCCTGTTCGTCGTTCGTCGGCTCTGGCCGCGCTCTCGGCTTTGCCCTTGTCGCTTTGCAACGGCACCAGGCCGGATTTGGAAGTGGAATCGACCTCGTCATACTTGAAAGCCGCGACCAGCTTCTGCAGGTCGGCTGCCAAGCCGGAGAGCTCTTCGGATCCCTGGGCCACTCTCTCCGCCGCCGTGCCGACCTCGAC
>JAAYLU010000082.1 GCA_012521675.1 Synergistaceae bacterium
AAAGTTCCGTTTCCAGTGTAATATTGATACGAGCCATGAGTTCAACGCCTCCTCGATATGATGATGGTTGATCAGCTACATCATAACCGAGGCTTGAGCGAATGGCTCAATTCGAATTTACACCATTATAAGGACTCAATCCACCATGGCGGGAGGCATAATGTTTCGCCAAGTGTTTTAGATAGGATAGTAGGGCCAATTGTGGATAAAGGCTGTATATCGCAGAAATCAGCGTTTGTTTCTGTAGGTGAAGGCTCTGATCACCCCAGGCGGATGGTTACCAATGCTTATATACGAAGAGGGGTTAGAGTGTTTGTCGCACGTTCAGCCACAGTTCGTCATCATCATGGAGCCATGCCGGCACGCGAAGGTTGGGGCAAGGCGCAGAGCCTGTCCTTCTCAACTGAAGTTGAAGATTGGGATTGATTATAAATGTTGATGAAAGATTATCGCACGAACGAGCTAAAATGGTATGTCTGGGCCTATGTTCTAGTTTTGATGAGCACGAGCAAGCCGCGTATTGCCACATGTGCCAGCGACTATCAATTTCAGTACTTCGACATGCTGTTGACCTCGGCCTTTTTTGCCGGTGCAATCAGTGCGTTGGCATTCGTCTTCGACAGCTTGTACACAGAGCGAGCGAAGAGAACGCTTTTATGCTTTGGAGTGCTACCGTTGCCAGGCGAGACAATTTTTACCAGAATATCCAAGGAAAAAATCAAGGACATTCGTTTCGACGTTAATAAGGCTCAAATAGCGTACACGGACATTATTGCCGGTCTTCCTTCAAGCAAAAAAGAAAGGGAAAGATATGAGAACGAAAAGTGGTACTCGTTATTCCGGCAATACAAGGACGACCCAATGGTAAAGGGATCGCACCGCGATTTCCTCTTAAGCCGGGATTTGTTTACGGCCACGGTCACCTTGCTGGCTTTAACTTGTTTGGGCGTATTGTCCAAGGCCGTTCAATTGAACTGGCTGCCCTTCGCATATCTGGCTGTAATGTTGGGTTTGACAGGCGTGGCGTCTCACTTTAAGGCAAGCCGATTTGTAAACAATGTAATAGTAGCTGACCTGAATGCGAATAGCATTGCTAATTTGTGAATAGCCGTGGTCTACTCTGCATTGTGAAGCTTTCTGGATGAAATAACCCAATGGAGAGGGCCGTCTTGCGGCGGGAAAAACCGGCTGAAAGCCCGATCTCCGGTGAGTGAAAGAAGAAATAAACGCTTAGTATTATTTGTTTATAGAGTAGATATGCCTTTGGCAACCTTTTACTTGCTGAAAGGGAAGGAGAACCCGGCATGCGCAGTACAATTCGAAAGATCGAACTCTACATCGCCTCGCTTTGCCTTCTCTTCCTCCTGATTATCGTGATAACGATCGATCCGGGAGTGTATGACGGCGATTCTCGAGTGTTCATCGGATGGGGCGCTGTGCTTCGAAAAAACATCGCTCCCCTCGTTTCCGCTGCGTTTCTGACATACGGAATTTTGTGCTGTGCTCTTTTCAACTATCGCATAAAGGGCAGCATGTCTATCCCCCTTGCTGTTTCATCGGTCAAAAACATAGATTTCGAGCATCTTGCATTTCTGATGACATACATCGTCCCGCTCGCGGGTCTCGACCTTGCGCAGCCGCGCTACACAGCAGTACTGACGGTGCTGCTTCTCACCATAGGCGCGATATACGTTAAAACAGACAAGTTTTACGCCAATCCAACGCTTGCGCTCTTGGGCTTCAAGCTCTACTCGGCGGATATCGTCAAGAGGGCGGGGAAAACGACGAGAGCTATTATAATCACCAAGGACTGCCTGAACGACGAAACCTGTATACGCGCCATCGCTCTTGATAATTGCGTTTTCTTTGCCAAGGTGGTCAAATGAGCGGGGAGGAGTTCTTTAACTCGGTTTCCGATGTCGTCGAGCACAGGAACTGCGAAGCCGAGTTCTACTTTTTGATGGAACCCGAAGGGCTCCCTTCCATGATAAGGCGGGCGGATCTGAACGAGGAGGCATATGCGGAACTGCGCGACGCCTTTATTGACGCGGTTCGCAAGGCCGTTGAGGATGCCGCGCCAGTTGATCTTTCATCGGCTGACGAGAGAGCGAACGGCGTCTATCGCTACGACATGGATCCACCGCCTGAACCGCTGCTCAACTTGGCGAAAGTACTGGAAAACGACGACTTCGAACTTTTCGATCAGATGAAAGAACCGCTGAGCACTCTAAAGGGTATTATCATTATTCTTGGGCAGAGGGACAAGCAACTGGCTGTCTACAAACACCACTACCCTATTTTTACTCTGAGGAAGGGGCTTTTTTCGTTCTTCGGGGATGGCACACGGTTCGAACCGCTTCGACACGATATCTTGCGGATCAATGCATCCTTCGAATTCATGAGGATCGACGGAGCGGACTACATCTTCGATCTGCAGCTTCTCGAACGCTCCTTCGGCTTTCAGGAGACCGTCAAGAAGATGGCGATCAAGAGCCTTGAGAAGATCGTCGCATCCAATCTGCTGGACGATGTTTCCGTCCTTGAGTCACGCCTCGACGATGTCACCTTCACCAGAAAACTGGCGAAATCCGCTGTTGCATCGCCAGTCCTCGATAACGGGATATCGCCAGAAGTGGTCGTTGCCTTCGCGTTATCGCACCCTTCGCTCAGCGGAAAGATTCTGGTGAATCCACAGAGGAACAAGCTTCTGTTGAAAACCAAGAAAGCTCAGGATCTATTTTTGAGACTCTTGAACGACGATTTTCTTCACTCAGAACTCACTCGGCAACACTACGCCAGCATAGCGAAAGATCCGGCGTAGTCGCTTTGCCGCAAATGCCAAAAACCGGAGGTTTCGCTAGATGACCGGAATAATAGGAAACACCGATCTGCTCGCCGAAACGGAGCTGCTGGAAGAAGTCGCGGCGCGGCACCCCTTCGGCGAATACGCCCTACCAATCCGGTGCGTGGAGCTCCTCCGCGACGAGAAGGGGCCGCGCATAGACTTGGACTCCGCCGACAAGGTCATTCGACGCCTCCCCAGCTTGATGTTGTGTCGTAGCTACATCATAACCGAGGCTCTAGCGAATGGCTCGATCCTGAAAAAGAGCAACCCTATGAAAAAACGAATCCTTGTCATCGTCGAAGCCGCATTCAGCCTAACGGGGAAATCCGCTCTTCGAACAATCCGGGCGCTTTTGAGGGTGACTTATGGCTTACAACGATAAGGAGGAACGACGATGAGAATAGAACAGCTGGATATCGAGGGTTTTCCCTCGCTGCGCTCGGGATGACAGAAAAGAAAACGCTCGAGATGACAATACTCGCCGCCCCCTGAAAGGAGGCCATGCCAATGACATACCAACGCATACAGCCCTTCCCGCCGCCTGGCGCGTGCGACTCTCTCGAGCTTCGCGCATTGGCCTCCGTCTGGCGTGAGAAAAAAGCAGCCTTGGAAGACGACGGCGCCTTCAAGGAGTTCGTCAAGAAGATGCAGCGCGAGTGGGCCATCGAGACCGGCATCGTCGAGCGCCTGTACACTTGGGACCGCGGAGTGACGGAGATCCTGATCTCTCAAGGAATAGAGTCGACCGTTATCTCTCACCGCGCAGGGGTCTCCCAAGACGAGGCGGAGCATATTCATGCTCTCATCAAAGACCATCTGGAGATCGTCGAAGGGCTGTTCGGCTTTGTGAAGGGGGACGAGCCGCTGTCGGAGTTTTTTATCAGGGGCCTTCAGGCGAGATTCACGGAGCACCAGGACTTTGTCGAGGCCATGACGGAGCAGGGAGACCGCGTCAGAGTCGCGTTGCGAAAGGGCGAGTACAAGACGCTCCCCAACAATCCGCGCAGACCGGACGGCGTGATGCACCATTACTGCCCGCCGGAGATCACGCAGGAAGAGATGGGGAACCTGATTCGCATTTATCGGGAGTCCGAGGCGCACTACCCCCCGGAGGTGAAATCCGCGTGGCTCCACCATAGATTCACTCAGATTCATCCCTTTCAAGACGGAAACGGGCGAGTGGCCAGGGCGCTGGCCTCTCTGGTGTTCATACGAGAAGGTCTCTTTCCGCTCGTAGTAAGGGATTTCGACAGGAGGGAGTACATCGAAGCGCTCGAGACCGCCGACCTAGGGGACCTCAAGCCTTTGGTCGACTTTTTCGCCCGCAGGCAGAAGGATGCCATACTGAAAGCCCTTGGGCTGGAACAAGAGACCCGGCGGGCGGGGTACGCCGATCAGATCATCGGCTCGGCCATCGAGCTTCTGAGGTCCAGGCTGAACAAGGAGCGGGAGGCCGTCTCCGCAGTCGCCGCACATGCCGACAAGTTGCTGGAGTTTGCGCAGGAGAGATTCCAGGAGCTGGCCGCCGATCTCAGCCAAAGGCTGCAAGAGGTGACGCCTCCCGGGAAAAGCCCGTTCCATGCGCGGGTCAACGCGGCGAGCAACAGCTCGGAGCAGCGTCATTACTTCCAAAGGCAGATAATCGAGACGGCGAGGTCGTTGGACTACTTCGCCAATCTGGAGAAGTACCGCGCATGGTCGAGGCTGACCATCGCGACGGATCAGGACTTCGACTACGTAGTCAGTTTTCACGGATACGGACACGGAGACACGGGAATCCTCGCGGCGTCGGGCTTCACGTACCTCAAGGCCCTGCGCGAGGAGGCCGTCACGGAGGATGTAGGTCTGCGCCAGGCAGCGATGGAGCTCTTCCAGTTCAATTACGCCGAGGACTACGACAGCACGCTGCGCCGTTTTTCCGAATGGCTGGACACCTCGACCGCGATAGCCCTGGCGGAATGGAGTCGCGCGTTGCGGATGCAGTGAGAGTTGATGGGTTGACGGACGTTGTTCCATGAGGGGAAAGGGGCCAGGCCAAGGCGAGATCCCTCGCTGCGGTCGGGATGACAGTACGCTGTCGTCCAGAGGAGCCGAGAGAGGAAGGACTTGGTCATCTGTCGTCCCGAACGCGCGCAGCCAATTCTGTCATCTCGAACGGCGCGCAGCCAATTCTGTCATCTCGAACGGCGCGAAGCCAATTCTGTCGTCCCGAACGGCGCGAAGCTGATTCTGTCATCCCGAACGGCGCGAAGCGACGGAGGGATCTCGGTTTTAGCGCCCTCCCATTTGACACTCCACCCTTCCGAGCAATATAATTACTCAACAACACAATCACCCATCGATGCTCTGGTGGTCGCAGTAGGACATGACGAGTTCAGGGGTATCAATCCCCGTTCCCTGGTGACCCCAGAGGGCGTGATCTTCGACGTAAAGGGAATCTACCAAAAAGAACTGATCGACGGGAGGCTTTAACCCCATGAAAGTTCTGGTCACCGGCGCCGCAGGCTTCATCGGCTTTCACACCGTCCTTCGTCTGCTTCAGCGGGGGGACGAGGTCGTCAGCATCGATAATATAAACGACTATTACGACGTCCGCCTTAAATACGGACGGCTGAAGGAATGCGGAATCAACCCGGATGATGCGGCGCGGTGGGGCAACGAAGTCGCAAGCGAGCTCTTCCCGGCATACCGCTTCATCCGCCTCGACATAACCGACCGCCAAGGAATCGCCGACCTCTTCGAGCGCGAGAAGTTCCACCGAGTCGTCCACCTGGCCGCACAGGCCGGGGTGCGCTACAGCCTCGTCAACCCGCACGCCTACATCGACTCCAACATATGCGGAACTCTCAACATCCTCGAAGGTTGCATACACAACGCCGTCGAACACCTCGTCTACGCCTCCAGCTCGTCAGTCTACGGTCTCAACGAGACCATGCCCTTCGGCACAAGCGACAGCGTGGACCACCCGGTCAGCCTCTACGCCGCCACCAAGAAGAGCAACGAGCTGATGGCCCACAGCTACAGCAAGCTATATAACCTCCCCACCACCGGTCTGCGCTTCTTCACAGTCTACGGCCCCTGGAGCCGCCCCGACATGGCGCTCTTCCTGTTTACCTCCGCCATTCTCGAAGGCAGACCCATCGACGTCTTCAACAACGGCGACATGAGCCGCGACTTCACCTACGTGGACGACATAGTTGAGGGAGTCCTCCGCGTGCTGGATAGCCCCGCCACCTGGGCCGACACCGTCGACCTTGAGCGAACCTTCGGCTACAGGCCCGCGACTCCGGTAAAGGAGGGGATAAGGCGGTTTGTAGAATGGCACAGGCTTTTATGGGACAGAGTTGGGGTTCCGAGGTTGTGCTGAAATAGCAATTATTACTCTTTGGCCTTCTTCAGAGTACGCAACGCCAGTTAGAATAATAAGAACGGGCTTATTATTTACGCTGGCTATGAAAAACCGTGCAGACCAGATTGATTGTGAGGAAGTGTGTTCCGATGGAAAGTTCAACACCTTTTTTTTCCGCTGTCATACCCGTTTACAATAAGGGGCCTCATGTGGCGAGGGCCATCAGGTCCGTCTTGGCGCAAACGTGGCAGAATTATGAGCTGTTGTTGATAAACGACGCCTCCACGGACGAAAGCCTTGAGGAGATGCAAAAGTACACCGATCCTCGAATCAGAATCCTCCACCGCGACACCCCCGGTCCCGGCGGCTACGCCGCTAGAAACCTAGGCATCAGGGAGGCGAAGGCGGAGTGGGTGGCATTCCTAGACGCCGACGACGAGTGGTACCCGGAACATCTGGAGAGGATGAAAGAGCTGATCCAAGCCTATTCTCATGTAAAGTTTTTCAGCTGCGGCTGGGAAACGAGCATGGAGGGTAGAAAGAAGCAAGACTCGTATTATCAAAATAATATGCACAGAGGGCAGCACGAAATCAACTGCGAGGACTACCTGCGCCTATCCATCAAAGGAGGAAGGCCGGCCTGGACTGGTGTAACAGTAATATCAAAGACTATACCCTTTGCGCCAACGCTGTTTCCAGAGGACAAGCAGGCGAAGCGCGGCGGAGATCTTCACGCTTGGCTGAAGCTGATCTGTTCATTAAAAATCATGGCGTGGAGTCCGCATATCGGGGCGGTGTATCATAGGGATTGTGTAAATATGGTCACAAAAACAGCACCGGAAAGCTATCACTTAATGACTAAAGATGTTTATAATGGGTTTGTTCCTACTCTAAATATTAAAGAAGCAAATCTCCTTAAAATTCACTTGAACAAAAGACTTATCAGTTCTTGGGTTGGGTGTATCATGAGACACGACAAATCATTTTTCCTTCCTTTGAAACTATTTTGGCGTGGAAATATGCTTTTTGCACTCAAATGGTCATTACTAGTTTTCATTCCACATTCGCTGCTCAGGTTTCTTTATAGGATGCGTTCGAAATATCTGAATAGGGATCCTTGAACACGTTTCGATAAATCTGATATCCTCCTGTCATAAGAGATCCGTAGAAGAAACAACGTAGTGGGTAAGCCTTCCAGACAGCGAAACGGCATTGATGCTTGTTGCGGCCCGACTTCGGTACGTGCTCTCTCACCAGTGGGGAACGAAGCGGTATATGAACATGGAGTCGTTACTGGAAGGAGAGATTGAATCCACCGTATAGGACGAAACACATACTAAAAGTAAGCTACAGCCGAATCGGTTTTCAAGGTGCTATTGTCTGAATCCAACTTTTGCGAAAGACCCTTGACACTACCATTATACGTTATAGATCTTTCTGTGATAACGTATAATATCTTTCGCACAATCGGGCTCAAGATGGTTATTCTATTTTTTTAGAGCCGCTTGTCTCCAGTTTCAGAGCCACCTGTCTCCTGTTTTAGAGCCACGAGTATCCATTTCCGGAGCCACCCTTCCAGCTCTTATGGAGGCGAAGCCGCCTATCAGGGGCTTCGCCCGCCGTTATTGACCTACAGCTTCTTTGAGGCTTTGCGCTTGAAGCTCTTCCTCCACCTCATGGAGTCCTCCCCGTCGATGACGATCTCGTAGGCGTTGTGGACTATCCTGTCGAGAATGGCGTCGGCGACTCTGCCGTCGTCGATCTGCTCGTGCCATCCGGCCGGACCGCACTGCGACACGAATATCGTGGAGGCGTTCTGGTGTCTGGCCTCGATTATCTCAAGAAGGTCAAGGGCGGCGGAGCCGCCCAGAGGCGTCAGCATCCATTCGTCGAGTATGAGAAGCGAAATCTTCTTCTTGTACTGGTTCAGCAGCTTCTTGATGGTACCGTCCCCTCTGGCTATCGACAGGTCCGTCAGAAGTTCGGGGAGCCGCTTGTACCTGACGGTGTTATAATTCCGGCATGCGGCGTTGCCGAGGGCGCAGGCGATGTAGGTCTTTCCCGCGCCGGTGGCGCCGACCAGAATGACATCTCGGCGTTCTCTTATGTACGAGCAGGTCGCAAGGGAGGAGAGAAGCTCTCTGTCGAGCTTTCTGTCCGGGTGGTATTCGATGCCCTCCATGCACGCGTCCCCTATTTTCAGTCCGGCTTTCGCGAAGAGGCGGTCCATGAGAGAGTCCCGCCTCCTGGAGTATTCGGCCTCCACCAGCATCCCGAAGCGCTCCTCGAAGGAGAGCCCGCTCATCGACGCGTTGCGGAGCTGCTGCCTGAAGGCGTCGGCCATGCCGCGCAGCCTCATCTCGTGCAGTTTGTCCAGCGTGGGCTCGTTAAGCATCGCGTCTGCCTCCGTAGTAACCGGCGCCCCTGATGAAGCTGTGGCTTTCGTCGGGTTTTCTCGCCGTCTCGACGGATGGAGGCGCCTTGTCCTGCCCGGATTTGAGGATCGCCGAGATGTTCCTTACTGTGGGGCGCGGAGTGTAGGACAGCGCCCTTGCACAGGCGTTCTCCAGACGCTCGACGGAGTGCTTGTCCGCCATCCTCAGTATGCCCGTGCAAGCCCGATACCCCTGCTCCTCCACCTTGCATCCGGCCAGCAGGCTCCGGACTACCGCCTCCGCATTGGGACCGATGCCCGACGCCCACGAGACGAAGCGTTCGGCGTTCCACTCGGCTGTCTTGCGATGTTTCTCCGGCATGTGCTCCGGCACTGTGCGGTACTGTCCCGGAGCGCCGGTGATCCTAGGGTGGGAGCATATCCGCACTCCGTTGTAGAAGATCTCCACCATCCTGCTCGTGACGCGCACGTCGACCTTCTGCTTGATGTATTCGTGGCAAACGCTGTAGTAGTTCTTGTCCACCTCGACGTGGTAGTTGAAGGCCACGGTCGCGGTCTTCCACACCGAGATCTCGTACGGGTTCAGCGGCAGAGGGAAGAGGTAGTCTCTCTCCTCCTCCAGAAAGGCGCTCAACCTGCTCCCCGGGCGTTTCTGGAACGGGCGCGCGTTGAGCTCGTCCAGTTTTTTCCTTATCTCGCGGTTGAGCTCGTCGAAGTCGAAGAAGGGTCTGTTTCTCAACGCCGCGGCGATCCACGTGGAGATGTGCCTCACAGTCCCCTCGACGCTGGCCTTGTCCTTGGGTCGACGCACTCTGGCCGGGACTATCGCCGTCCCGTAGTGCTCTGCCATTTCGTGATACGTCCTGTTGATGACGGGGGAATACCAGTCCGCCCTGTCCACTCCGGTCTTGAGGTTGTCTGGCACCACCATGCGGGGCACCCCGCCGAAGTGCGCGAAGGCATTGACGTGCCCGAGTATCCAGCTCTCCATGCCCATGTCGGGGAAGGCCTCCACGTAGGCGTACTGGCTCGCCGGAAGCACCGCGACGAAAAGACGCGCCGGGCTCTCCTCCCCGGTCGCGGGATCGCGAAGCTTCATTCCCTTGCCGGCCCAGTCCACCTCCATTCGCTCCCCCGGCTTCCTGTCGATGTGCATAGTCGCCCTGGAGGCGACGGCGTACTTGCGGTAGATCTTGCAGAACTGGGCGTACTGGTACGGAATCTCTCCTTCTTCCCGGCAGCTCCGGCAGTAGTTGTCCCACAGAAGCGTCAGAGTCACGCTCGGCTTTGCCAGCTCCCGGTGAATGGCCTCGCAGTCGGGCGTCCGAGGGGACCTCTCCTTTTCCTTCTCCGGGAAGAGAAGCCTTCTCAAGTCGCCCTCCTCGACCTCCGGCTGCAGAGGCCACGCCAGCCCCATTCTCGCAGCCCTCGCAAGCACCTCAGCCACCGTGTTGCGGGAGCAGGAAACGCTCCCCGCTATGCTCCTCCCGCTCAATCCCAGAGATGCCAGCCGCAGAATCTCCCTGTACTGCGTCTTCATACCACTGCAAACCTCCCTTGTTCGAATTCGCACGCATCGGCGCGCATTCGAATTGTAGGAGATTCGCTCCCTCAGGGCAGATCGCCGGCTCTCTATAGGAGAACCCCGGCTCTATTTCAGGAGATTCGTGGCTCTCGTTTTGGAGACAAGCGGCTCTGTCGCAGTAGAATAACCAAGAGTATGCAGCAGCCCCCGAAAGGGTGTAAAGTTAATCTGCGACAATAAACTTACCCTTGAAACGGAGGCTGCCGCATATGAAAGATACCACAGAAAGGACGAACAGGACACTGCCGGCTCCAAAAATCATCAGCATCGACGAGGGGGAGATACGCAACCATCTGAACGACATTGTCAAGAAGAGCGTGGAGGACACGCTGAACGGCCTCCTGGACGCCGAGGCCGACGCCCTGTGCAACGCGGCCAGATACGAACGATCTCCCGACCGGGTGGACACGAGAGCGGGCCACTACACCAGGAAGCTCCACACGAAGGCCGGCGAAGTCACCCTCAAGGTGCCCAAGCTCAGGAAGCTCACCTTCGAGACCTCCATCATAGAGAGATACCGCCGTAGGGAGAGCTCGGTCGAGGAGGCCATGATCGAGATGTACCTCGCGGGTGTGTCCCTCAGGCGCGTGGAGGACATCACGGAGGCTCTCTGGGGCAGCAGTGTCAGTCCGTCCACCATAAGCAACATGAACAAGAAGATATAC
>JAAYLU010000083.1 GCA_012521675.1 Synergistaceae bacterium
AACCCGGCAGTCAAGCCCTCCATCGCCGATGGTACTGCGGAGGCTATCCGTGGGAGAGAAGGTCGACGCCGGAAATCCCTTGAAAGAGAGAAGCGGCCGCCCAATTGGGCGGCCGCTTGTCGTCTGTCAGATCCCTCGTCGTCTGCGACTCCTCGGGATAAGCGATCGACACGGCTTGCTTCGCTCGCCGGTCGCCTGCTTACGGTACGAGGACGTATGGCCCAGGGTATGCGTAGGGAATTCTCAAGGAACTCAAAGGTACTCCTGCGACCGGTGTGTGGACGAAATAGTATGGTGCGGCGGTATAAGCGGCAGGGACTGCCAGTGCCTTGGGGGCAAGTACGTATGAAGGATGAGTGACATAGTACCTTCTCCCGATGGTGTCGTATGTAAACAGGTACCCGTCGGCCGAGCGAAGCACCTGGCCTGGCACGGAAAGGTGCGATGGCGACGGGAAGGTATAGGGGTTGATAAAGTCGGCCTTGGTGATTATGGCCGGCGCAGGAGAGGCTACGACAATATATTGCGCCTCCGATATGCTCGCCAAGCTAAAGCATATAGCCAACGCAAATGCGACAAACAGCAGTCTGTTTAGGCTTTTCATTTTCATGCCAATTCCTCCTTTATCGGCTGCAAGAGCCTAAAAATCGGCGGGGGTGATCCGCCCCATCCAGATATAACCCCATACTGCCGCCTGGTTGGCTAAAATTGCGCTGTCCGCATCCTTCCAGGTAAAATTGTTGGTGTTGACCATGCGCATCAGGGAGTAGACATGTCCCTTTATCAACTCCGAGGGTATGGCAAGAGACTCCTTGCCCGCCCTAATCTGGTACCAACTTTTTCCTGTCCAGACGTACAAGACTTTCGGTCGGTCGCCTTTCCACGCGATAGGGGTCCTCGGCTTCTCCAAAATCCCCATCCTGTCCACAAGCCTGTTCCAGGCACCTATCGAGGTGAAGGCCGACTGGGTAGCCCACTCGGGGACGTAGGTCGGGGTTATGGTGTGGGGCACTACCGCCACGCTCTGAACCGATGGTGCGGGAGGAACGGGGAGCGGGGTGATCGGCACGCTCTGCGTGCTGGATACTTTTGCGGCACCAGCGTATTGCACGATGGGAAGAGCATGAGGATTTATGGATCCCACTACATAGGTTGTGGGGGCAAGAGCGCTGCCGTCGTACGTTCCATACACCCAGATACCCTGTACGTTCTTGACGATCGGATAACCGTCGAAGGTCACGAACCATCCCGGGGGTACGTCGTAAGGTCTGTAGGCGTAAAAGGACATGCCGGCGTACGCCGGTTGAGCCACTAGCACCGGCTCGGCGACGAACGTGACCGCCTCAGCGATACCTGGAAGTACCATGAAGAGGGTCAAAGCCACGATCAGGGATAGATGCAATGGTTTTTTCACTGTGGATCACTCCCCTTCCGGGAATTGTATCGGCGATACCGGCTGCTTGCTTAAGCAATGCAAAGGCCCCCGTGCACGCTCGTTGGTAGCCATGTTGGTCACCGTCAATGTGCGTAAAATTATACCATAATAAATGTGATGGGGCGGATCAGTCCTCTGTAGCGCCATCATCTGCCGGAATGTCGGCAGGTGGTGGCGGCAAGTATACAGGTCCTTCGATCTCTTCGATATCCGGTTGCCGCACTTCCGGGTCCGTCGGCTCTTCAATAGGAGGCCCTTCCGATGACGGTGGAGGCGGTGTGTAAACGGGCTCCTCGTTCTCGACGATCGGCGGCTCTATCTCCAGGTCCGGGGACGTGACAGGGGAGGGCGCCCCGGGTGTTGGTGGTGGCGGCATGTAAGCGGGCCCTTCGAGGTCCTCGACGGCAGGCTGCTCCACCTCTTGTCCCGATGGTGGAGGCATTGCGGGCGCCTGCTCAGGCGGCGGCGGAGTGTACGCCGGCAGAGGCATGGTCTCGTCCTTCGGTGTCTGAGGAGGCTTCTTGGCCGCTCCTGGAGGAGGAAGGGGTGCCCCTGGTTGCACCACTCGCACAGGCACGGTTTTTTTCTTTTGATGCCCCTGGGGAGGTGGAGGCACATCCTGCGGCGGCGTCTCCATGCTCTGCGAGGGGGGAGGAGCGAACGGCTGGTAGAGCTGAACCGGGGCCTCCTGCCCAATGGGTGCCATAAGGGCGCTCTCCTCGTACGAGGGAGGCATAATCGTGAATCCGTCTATCGCCACAGGTATCTCCTCTATCCTCGCCGGTCTGCTCGGATCCCAGAGAGGCTGCCTGTCTCCCGCGGTCGGGTACTCGAGGAACCTTGAGAGCTCGCTGAAGGACGGGTCCAGTTCTAATGTCCTGCGGAAGGCCCTCTGGGACTCGGGGAAAAAGCCTCTCTCCCGGTACGCTCTGCCCAGAGCATACCAAGCGTTAGCATTCAGCGGCTCGGCTTCAACTATCTGCAGGAGAAGCTTGGTCGCCTTGGTGAAATAGCGCTGTTCTATCAGTACAAGAGCCTCTTCAAGCGGATCGGGAAGGGTAATGACTTCCACCACTTCAAGTTGAGGCTCGGGCGGCGGCTTCGGAGCCTTCTTCGGTTTTTTGGGCGCGGCCTTGGGTTTCTCGGCCTCTTCAAGCTCGGTCACTATCACGCCGTTTGCATAAGCCGCGCCAAGGTTCAGCGGCACGTCCATGTTCAAAAGAGCGAGGACCGTTAAAACCAGGAGGCTAAGGGACATGATTTTTCTCATCGCAGACGCTCCACCTTTTTCTTCCCGTACGGGGGGGCCGTAATCAGGTCGTTCAGTTGAACCGGGTCATTTTTCCTTTCATTCACCAATCTGACGATCGCCTGGTCGCTCATGACCTTGATCACCTTGACGTTCCCTATCACTCTGGACAGGACGACTACGGGGTTCTCCGGGTCCACCGTGACGTAGGTGTCGCCCCTTATCACCTGGAGTATGTCGCCTGCAGCGATGGCGTCCTGCTTTCCCAGGGTGATTATATACTCCCTGTTCTTTTTCGTTGAGTTGGCCGTGGGAGAGATTATTCGTCCGATCACGTACAGTTCGCCGTCCTTCATGTTGGCAATTCCCGAGGCCACGTCGTCTATGGCGTTTTTAAACGCCTGCCAATAGGGGGTGCTCGAAAACTGGGCCCAAGTGGGGCGGCTCATCTTCTGACCCTTGTAGGAGGGAGAGAGGCGGAGAAAGTCGAGCCCGTCCCGGTAGATGATGTCGATCAGGCTCGTCCTCGTGTTTAGAAGGAAGAGTTGGTCGTCGCCCGGGTCGAAGGTGTAGCGCTGGTCCTTTCCCGACGCTACAAAGGATTCGATCAGTCCGGCCTCCATCGGATTGTATATTCTCACTCGGAGGGAGACGTCCCCTTTTTCAAAGGAACCGAAGACCTCCCTCTGCTTGGCTATCACGTGGTGCAGCTCCATTCGGACGGCGAACGTGCACTGTCTGAAGGTAGGATCGTCCATCCATCGCTCGGCCTGGCCCCCGTCGAGGACGGACACGTCCGTGAACGGGTTTCCTCTGAGCAGGGAGGCGAGATAGTCCGTCATCTTATGTTCAAGGACGTTTACCGGGTAGTATTTGCTTTCCCAGACCTCGTACTCCGTGTAGTTGATGGAGGGAAGCAGTACTATATGCCGCACCGGGGCCTCTCCGAAGGAAGGGGCGGCAAAAATCAGCAAAAAAAGCGTTAATAACAGGGTCTTCCTGTAAAGAGGCTGCATTATTCTCATCCTCTCGAGTGTCTTTCTCACTCGCTGCAAGTGCAGCGAAAGGGTCCGCGATGACCCAAAACAGGCCCGGCGGGAGATGCCGGGCTCAATTTTTTATCATTATAGAGCAAAACGAAGAACAGCGCCAGAGAGTGTTGGAATAGACCGAGGAGATGTTATAATCAACACGTTTCCCAAAACACAACGCTTTCAAAGGAGGAAGGATGCTGAATGAAGAGACTGGATATATTCAAGTGCGAGCTATGCGGAAACATCGTTGAGCTTCTTCACGTGGGAGGAGGAGAGCTTGTCTGTTGCGGTCAGCCGATGAAGCTCCTGGAGGAGCAGACGGCGGACTCCGCGACGGAGAAGCACGTTCCCGTCGTCGAGGGCAAAACCGTCAAGGTGGGCAGCGTTCCTCATCCGATGACGGAGCAGCACTACATCGAGTTCATCGAGATTATTGCAGGCGACAAGATCTGCAGAAGGTTCCTGTCGCCGGGCGAGGCCCCCGAGGCGGTCTTCGAGGACTTTACTCCCGAGATAAGCAGGGAGTACTGCAACATTCACGGCCTGTGGAAAGCGGTCCTGTAGGATGATTAACAGGAAAGTCGAAGAAGCGATAAACGAGCAGATAAACGCCGAACTTTACTCGGCCTATATCTATCTGTCCATGGCCTCTTGGTTCGACTCCATGAACCTTGGCGGGATGGCCCACTGGATGAACCTCCAGGCCAAGGAGGAGGTCGAGCATGCGCTGAAGTTCGCCGACTTTCTCATGGAGAGGGGCGGCAGGGTGATCTACAAGGCGATCGAGGGCCCCGAGACGGAGTGGCCGTCTCCCCTGGAGGCTTTCAGGGCCGCTTACGATCACGAAAAGTACGTGACCCGCAGGATAAACGACCTCATGGATATAGCCATAGCGGAAAAGGACTACGCCAGCCAGGTGTTTCTGCAGTGGTTCATCACCGAGCAGGTGGAGGAGGAGGCGAGTGCGAGCGAGATAGTAGGCAGGCTCGAGATGATAGGCGACGGCAAGCATGGATTGCTGATGATCGACAAAGAGCTGGCCGGCAGGGAGGACGACTAGCTCCGCGCCGGCATGCCTGTTAAGAAAACCTGATTTCGAGGAGGGGGCGCAATGAGCGACGCAATTGATCCCAGGGCTCTGTTTACGCTCAGTTACGGCGTTTATATTCTAAGCACGGCGCATGAAGGCAGATTCAACGGGCAGATCATCAACGCCCTTATGCAGCTCACCGGCAAGCCGATAACCATGGCCGCTTGCCTTCACAAGGACAATTACACGACCGAGCTGGTGGAGAAGAGCGGCCGCTTCGCCGTCTCCATCCTGGAGGAGTCCGTCCCGCTTAAGTTCATCGGCATCTTCGGATTTCGCTGCGGCAGGGATTTCAACAAGTTCGGAGAGTGCAACTACGAGCTCGGCGAGGAGGGCCTCCCCCTCGTGACCGACTATTCGCTAGCCAACATCGAGCTCGAGGTGATGTCGTCCCGGGACGTCTTCACCCACAGGCTCTTCGTAGGAAGTGTGAAGAGCGCCCGCCTTCTGAAAGAGGGGGTTCCACTTACATACGCCAACTATCACAGGGTGAAGAAAGGGAAGTCCCCTGCGAACGCACCCTCTGCAATTTTCAACGAGATGAAATAGCGAGTGGACGGGATCTGATGTCGGTATCAGCGGGCATCGCCGCCCTTGGGCGAGCCCTTCCTCATCTGGAGGAGGCCTACGCCAGGCTGAACAGGCGGGAGTACGTATCGCCCGATCCCCTCGAGACTCTGTATCGTTATGAATACTTGGCGGACAGGGAGGTGGCGGCGCTCCTCGTCTCCTGTATCTCGTACGGACGGGTCGCCATGATTCTGCGAAGCGCAAGGACGCTCCTCGGGGTGCTCGGAGACCATCCCGCCGAGTTCCTGGTGAGCGCCTCGCAGGTGGCGCTGGGAGAGGAGCTGCGCCCTTTCCGCCACCGTTTCACAACGGGCGAGGAAGTCGCCTCCCTTATGGTAGGCATAGGGAGGGTCATTCGCGAATATGGCTCGCTTGAGGAGCTGATGGCGGCCTCCCTGGAGAGGGGCGTGACTCCGATCGAGGGGGCAGTGGCCTTCGTGGAAAAACTTCGAGCGAAGAGTGAGCTGGACGGCAAGCACCTCCTGCCCTCGCCAGCCGACGGGAGCGCGTGCAAGCGTCTCTTCCTGTTCCTGAAATGGATGGTGCGAAGCGACGAAGTGGATCCCGGGGGGTGGTCCGCGCTTCACCCCCGGGACCTGCTTCTCCCGATGGACGTGCATATGTTCGACATATGCAAAAAGCTTGGCCTGACCAGTCGCAACCAGGCGAACCTGAGGGCGTCCATAGAGGTGACGGATCTCTTCAGGACGGCGGTTCCCGAGGACCCGACTAAGTTTGACTTTGTTATCACCCGTTTCGGCATCAGAAAGGAGCTGGACAAGAGGTCGCTGGTCGAGCTATGTCTCGGCTAATCCCCGCTGCATGAGGGCGATTCGATCTCGTCGCAGAAGTTGCAGTGCAGGACCGACTCGAGCTCTCCCTTCGCGACGCCCGGAATCACGGTCATCAGCTTTGTGATGATGGCCTCTCTCGTCATGTCCTGCCCGGAGATCACTCCGAGCTCCAGGGTCTTTCTCCCGACCTCGTAAACGCTCAGATCAACGCCTCCATATACGCACTGAGTCGTGATGACCACCGGTATGTCCTGATCCCTGAATTTTTCTATGGCGGGCAGAAGATTCTCCCCCAGGTAGGGGACGCCCCCCAGGCCCAGGGCCTCCAGGACGATCGCCTTCGGCGCGGCCTCGGCCAGGTGGAACAGGTGGCGCGACCTAAAGCCGGGAAAGAGAGTCACAAGGAATATCGAAGTCTCGAGCTCCATGCCGCCGACGTCCACAGGGTATGAATCCTGCAGCGTTGGCTCGTGCTCCAGTGTGATACGGTCTCCGTCCCCGTACCCCAGGTGAGGATAGTTTATGCTGGAGAAGGCCATGGACTCGTGGCTGAGAATCTTCTGCGAGCGAGGGCCGTGGATGAGGCGGTTGTGAAAGGAAATCGACACTCCTCTGGACCCCCTGCCATGCAGTGCCGACAGGAAGGCGAAGGCGCACTCGATATTCCCCTCCGCGTCCGATCCGGGGACGCCGATCGGCTCCATGGATCCGGTCAGTATGACTGGCTTGCTGTAGCCGGGCAGCAGAAAGGAGAGGGCCGAGGCGGAGTAGGCCATCGTGTCCGTCCCGTGGAGTATGAGAAACCCGTCGTAATTCCTCTCCTCCGATCTAAGGCACGCGGTCATCATCTTCCAGTCCTCCGGCGACATGTTGGAGCTGTCCTTCGAAAGCAGGTCCAGAATGGTAATATCGCCGAACCTCTCGATCCCAGGGACGAACTCCAGCAGCTCCTCTCCCGGCAGGGAGGGGACAAGTCCCTCGGCCCCCGGCCTCGAGGCTATAGTGCCGCCTGTTGAAATCACAAGAAAGGATGCCATTCTCCCATCTCCTTCTTTTTATGAGTGGACTCGTGGCCCTTCAAGCCGATGGGCCGAGTATTCGGACAGCATCTCGTCGAGGGTCACGAACTCGTACCCGTTCTGTCTCAGGGTCTCCACGATCGCGGGAAGGGCCTCTATCGTGGAGGAGACCCCCGAATGGAAAAGAATGATCGATCCCGGCGATGACTTTGAGATTATTCGAGCGCTCATCTTCGCGGGCGACACGCCTGTGTAATCTCTGCTGTTGATGTCCCAGAGCACTGTGCTCAAACCCACCTCCTCGACGAGGGAGAGCACGGACCTGGTGTAGTTCCCCCCCGGCGGCCTGAAGAAGCGGACCCGGACGGGGATATTGCGTTCTATAGCCTCGCTGCACCTCAGGATGTCCGAGGAGAATTCCTTGTCCGTGAGAGTAGAGGAGTTCCTGTGCTCGTAGGAGTGGTTGCCGACCGTGTGCCCCCGTGCGAATATCTCCCTGACAATGGCGGGGTTTTTGTCGACCATCTTCCCCACCAAAAAAAAGCTTGCCTTCACATCGAGCGAATCCAACGTGTCGAGGAGATCCGGTGTCAGGGTCGGGTGTGGCCCGTCGTCGAAGGTAATGGCAATGGTGCGGATCATCCGGTCGCCCGAGTATACCGGTGACTTGGACTCCGCCCTGCCGTGCGCCGCCAGGGTGATGACAAGGCTCAGCAGCAGAATGCGAAAAAAAGCGTTTCTGACGCGCATGTTCAGCCTTCCACCTTTCTCAAAATCAGGATGCCCAGTATGAACGTGTACGAGAGGATCGCGATGGCCATGGAGCTGGATCCCGCCAGATGGGTGACGATGCCGAAGATCGCAGGGCCCAGGATGCCTGAAAACTTGCTCGATACGTCGTAGAAGCCGAAAAACTCGGCATTTCTGCCCGGCGGGATCATGGAGGCGAAGAAGCTTCTGCTTATGGCCTGAACCCCTCCCTGCACCATCCCCACCGCGACCGCAAGAGCCCAGAAGTGCCAAGGCCTGCTTATGAAGATGCTGGTGACGGTCAGGCACAGGTAGAAGTATAGACCGGCCAGGATGGACCTCTTGCCGCCTATCCGGGAGCTGAGAGTCCCGAACGCCAGCGAGAAGGGGATCGCGACAAACTGTGTCAGCAGAAGCGCTCCCACCAGGTGGTTCATCGGTATGCCAAGCTGCGACCCGTAGATCGCGGCCATGCGTATGATGGTCCCGATGCCGTCGTTGTAGAACCAGAATGCCACTAGGAACAGGAACAGGTTCTTGTAGGACCGAATATCCCTGAAGGTGCAGCGAAGGCGAAGAGCCCCCTGCAAAAGCGCCTTTCGCGAGCTGATCTCTCTCTCTTCGACGGGAGGCTCCTCGACGTGGAGGAGGAGAGGGATCGTAAACCCTCCCCACCATAGTGCGGCGGAGAGAAAGGAGAGCCTCGCGCCCAGGGTACCGGGAAGGATCGCGATGAAGAGAAAGTTTACGGCCAGCAGCCCGCCTCCGCCCAGATAGCCCAGAGCGTACCCCTGGGAGGAGACCATGTCCATCCTCGACGCGGGGACCAGGGTCGGGAGGAGGGCGTCGTAGAAGACGATGGAGACTGTGAAGCCCACTGTGCCGAACGACATCAGCAGCAGGGCCGCCAGCCAGTTCCCCGGCCCTATCAGCGCCATGCACCCGGTCGAGAACACCCCTATCGCCGTGAACAGGGCTAAAAGGCGCTTTTTGGAGCCCTGGACGTCGGCCAAGGCCCCGAGAAGAGGGGAGAGAAAGGCGCTCAGGAAGAGGCTTGCGGATGCTGCATACGCCCAGTAGGCGGTGGAGACGGAGGGAGCAAGACCGAGCGACGCCACCTCGCTGTAGTAGACCGGGAAGATCGCCGCCATGATCGTCGTGGCGAAAGCCGAGTTGCCGACGTCGTAGCCGCACCATGCCAGCACATTTTTTTCAAGCTTGCGTAACGAAGAGAACATGCGATGCTCCTCATCTGTGCCCTTCGGCGATTTTTTTTGCGCTGCATAGTATCATATCACGCGCGTGTTTCGGTTCAACTTCAATGCTCATCAATCACCAATTCTGAAATATACCAGCGTCGATGATGATATAATCAGGAATTATGGCAGGGAGGCGCTCCATGGATATGGCGAGGCCGGATTGGGATCTGTACTTCATGATGATGGCGGGAGTTGCGGCGACGCGCAGCACCTGCATACGCCGCAAGGTGGGTGCCGTGATAGTAAGGGGCAGGCAGGTTGTGAGCACCGGTTACAACGGCCCCCCCAAGGGGTTGCCGCACTGCGCCGATGTCGGCTGTCTCAGAGAGATTCTCTCGATACCCTCCGGTGAGAGACACGAGATCTGCAGGGGCTCTCACGCGGAGATGAACGCGATCGCCCAGGCCGCCGCGACGGGAGTCTCCACCGAGGGTGGACATATCTACTGCACTCACGAGCCCTGTTCCTTTTGCACCAAGGCGATAATCAACTCCGGCATAACAAGGCTTGTATACCTGCGCCCCTATCCCGACGAACTGGCGAGGGAGCTGCGCTCCCAGGCTGCGATCGAATCGGCGCAGCTGCCGGCAGCACTATTGGCCTCGGCGGAGCTGCTTTTGAAAAGCATCTTCACGCCTGATTGACACTTTAGGAGGGAGTACCGATGGAGCACACGAGAGAAAAGGCTTTGGAACTTTTGAAGGAGCACAACAAGGAAGAGAGTCACATCAAACACGCATACGCCGTGGAGGCAACCATGAGATTCTTCGCCGAGAAAATGGGCGGCGACGTGGAGAAGTGGGGCATCGTTGGCCTGCTTCACGACATCGACTGGGAAAAGACGCAGGACACGCCCGAGAAGCACACGGTAGAAGGGGCTCGTTGGCTCTCGGAGGCTGGATGGCCCGAGGATATAGTCAGGGCCGTGCTTTCTCACGGCTGGGAGATATGCTCCGACGTAAAACCGGAATCCGACATGGAGAAGGTGCTTTACACGGTCGACGAACTGACAGGCCTGGTGATAACAGCCGCTCTGGTCCGTCCAAGCCGTTCAGTGCAGGATCTCGGGGTGAAGTCAGTCAAGAAGAAATGGAAGGACAAGGCCTTCGCCAGGGGAGTGAACCGCGATATCATCGTCAAGGGCGCGGAGATGATCCCCATGCCCCTGGACACTGTAATCGAGTGGGTGATACTCGCGCTCAGGGGCATCGAGCAAGAACTGGGGCTGGGACAGGCGGGGTCCTGAGAGACGGCCCGTGCCAGTGAACTCGTGGAGCGAGCGGCCCCGCAAGGAGGCAAGACCTATTGATGCAAAGGAGTGAACTGCATGACCGTTAGAATTGTGCTTGCAGATGACCACCCCCTCACCCGCGCGGGCATATCCGCCTATCTCGCCGAGGAGAGCTCGTTGGAGCTGGTAGGCGAGGCGGAGGACGGCACCAGCGCCTGGAAGATGATCAGCGAGATGAAACCTGACGTGGCCCTCCTTGACATTCGAATGCCCGGGGAGGACGGAGTCACGGTCGCAAGGCGGATAAAAGAGGCCGGCCTTCCCGTGGCGGTGATAATGCTGACATCGTACGACGCGCAGCAGTATGTCCTCGCCTCTCTCAGGGCGGGTGCTCGAGGTTTCATCCTGAAGACCGCCACTCCCGAGGAGATAACAAGGGCGATAAACACAGTGTCCAAAGGAGGATTTTATCTCGATTCCGAGGTAGCCTCGGCCATGGGAGAAGGGGAGTTTACCCCGGAGAACCTCTCTGCGAGGGAGAGGGAGGTACTCATGCTCGCCTCCAAGGGGTTTTCAAGCAAGGAGGTGGCGGCGCAGCTCTTCATCAGCGAGAGGACAGTCCAGACCCACCTCGCCTCCATATATGACAAGCTGGGCGCCAAGAATAAGACCGAGGCTCTGCTCCTGGCTCTGAAATACGGCGTCGTCACCCTGGAGGAACTGCTTGAATGAGAAGGCGCCACCTTCTCTCGATCATATTCGCGCTTATGCTTCCTTCGTTGGCGGCGCTCATCGTATCCGGCATGGGCATCCTTCAGCACGAACTGGCCATCAGGCACGTCGCCCGCTCCTACGTTCAGGAGATGGCGGAGAACACCGCCACCAGGGTGCTGGAGAACGAACCGCTGGGATGGGGCATGGAGTTTAACCTCAGAGGTTTCCGGGGTCTGCGCCTGTTCACATGGGGGCCGTCCATCCCCGGATGGGTGGCGGTGCTGCACGCCGATGGAAGGCTACTGTTCTCCTCTCCCGGCGCCGACATCGCCGCCGTCTGGCGTCCGAACATACCGATAGGGCAGGCGGTCGAGATCAAGGATAAGAACGGGGATCTCTACACCATAGCAGTCTATCCGGTCGGAGCTGGCGACAGGTTCGTGATCGCCGCCGTCGCTTGGGAGCAGCTTTTGGGGCCTCTGGCCAGGGGAAGCCGCTTCTGGCTGGTGCTTGCCGTGATAATGACAGTGTGCATCCTCCTGGCCCTCTGGGCTCTGTGGAGGAGGCTTATCAGCCCGTTGAGAAGGCTTGTGACGGAGCTGGAGATCCTGAACTGGGGACGAGACCTGCCAGACCCGTCCGACCCGGGAGCTGTCGGAGAGATCGACAGCCTGAGGGGAGTGCTGTTCAAGCTCGCCAGGGCCGCAGTGGAAAGGGCCCTCCTGAGGAACAGGTACGTAAACGATATAGTTCGCGTTCAGGAGGAGGAGAAGTACAGGATTGCAAGAGAGCTTCACGACGGTCCTTTGCAGAACATCACGGCGATAATTCAGCAGGTCCGCCTCGCCAGGATGAGCCGCGACGAGACGGTGGCAGGAGAGCGTCTCTCCCTGGTAGAGGAGACAGCTCACCTGGCCGTGAGAGAGCTGAGGGAGATGTGCGACGAACTCTCCCCTCCGTGGATTGACCTCGGGCTTGAACAGGCGATGACCGAGCAGACCGAGCGTCTGGCCAGGCACTATAACATCAACATAACCCTCGAGACACTGGATCAGCTTGTGCTGGACCAGGAGGTGATCCTCTCTCTTTCCCGCATCCTGCAGGAGGCGGTCTCAAACGCCGTGCGTCACGGCAAGGCGGACGAGATGACGGTGAGAGTGTTCACTGAAGGGGACAGTGCGGTGTTCGAGATGGCCGATAATGGAAGCGGGTTTGAATACGATCTCAACTACGAAAGGCTCAGGGTGGAGGGACACAGGGGGCTGGCCAACATGCAGGAGCGCATGGCCGCAGTCGGAGGAAGGCTGGAGGTGCGCTCGCAGAGGGGTGCCGGGACTGTGATCAGGTGCATCATCCCGATCCTGGCTCCTCTGGACCGGGAGAAGGAAACGGCGCTCCCCGTTTTGGAAGGAGGGACCCCTCGAGGGGAATAGACCATGAGGCTCAAGACGATAGGCGCAGCCGGCGAGGTTACGGGATCCTGCTATCTGTTGGAGTGCGCGGGGACCCGCGTCCTCGTTGACTGTGGAATATTCCAGGGCAGGGACGACGACAGAAAGAACCGTGCTCCCTTTCCTTTCTCTCCCTCGTCCATCGACGCCGTGCTCTTAACCCACGCTCACCTGGATCATTCAGGGAGGATTCCCCTGCTCGTGAAGGAGGGCTTCAAGAGAAAGGTCCTTGGGACTCTGCCGACGATGGAGCTGGTGAAGGTCCTCTGGTACGACTCAGCGAACCTCATGAGGGAGGAGGCGGAGTGGAAGACCAAGAAGAACTCGCGAAGAGGTCTTCCAAAGGTGGTGCCTCTGTACGGGACGGACGACGTCGACAGGACGATCGGCATCCTGTCGGCCGTGGGCTACGACGATAAAATTTCAGTGGCCCCCGGCGTGGACGTGCGCTTCAGGGACGCCGGACACATACTCGGCAGCGCCATCCTGGAGATATGGCTGGAGGAGGATGACAAGCAGGTGAAGATCGTCTTCAGCGGAGACCTCGGCCCTCAAAAAACCGTCATGGAGAGGACACCGGCCGTCATCACCTCCGCCGATTACGTCGTCCTGGAGTCCACCTACGGGGACAGGCTGCACAAAAGCACGGAGGAGAGCCGCGAGGAGTTTCGCCACGTGATAACTTCGTCGTTGAAGGACAGGGCGAAGGTCTTCATCCCCAGTTTCGTCGTGGACAGGGCCCAGAGGATACTCTACGAGCTTTCGCTGCTCAAGGACGAGGGGGCGGTAGATCCGGCGGTCCCCGTCTTCTTCGACTCCCCCATGGGAGTCAAGGCCACCGAGATCTATCAGAAGCATATGAACCTGCTCTCCTCCGAGATACAACAGTATCTGAACCTCGGAAAAGACCCCTTCGCCCCGGACAAGCTCAAATACGTCACCAGCGTCGAGGAGTCCCAGGCGATAAACTCCGTGAAACATGGAGTGGTGGTAGCGGGGAGCGGCATGGCGAACGGCGGTCGCATCGTGCATCACCTGAAGCACGGGATCTGGAATCCCCATAACCACATAGTATTCGTCGGCTACCAGGCGAACGGCACCCTGGGTCGGAGGATAGTAGACGGGGAGAAGAACATGCGTATCGCGGGCGAAGAGGTCAATGTGAAGGCACAAGTTCACACCATCAACGGCTTTTCCGCTCATGCCGACAGAGACGACCTGCTGACGTGGGCGGGCAATTTCACCACGTCTCCGCTGTTTATAATTACTCACGGTGAGCCGGCATCATCCTCCGCACTGTCGAAGACATTCAATGACGCCGGCATGAAGGCGGCAGTGCCATCACCGGGGCAGGAGATCGAACTCGTTCCGAACGGCGCGACCGACATGCATCGCTTGGCGGAGCAACCGGTCGTGCTGGCAAGGGACGAGGCAAGCTCTCTTCTCTCGGACATCCAGTCCATGGTGACGGTGATGAGAGGCCTGGCGACGCCTGTCCAGGGAGAGGAGACGATCTCCCTGCTGAAATCCAGCAAGATTCTGCTGGAGACGGCTTATGACAGGGTCAACAAGAGCTCGGTGGAGATCGACGAAGGGTAATCGCGCTGGGCGTCCCTCTGTCCACGGAGAAAAACGATGATGAAAAAGCCGACTCCAATACGCCTGACATCCCTGATTCTCGCAGTTGCGTCCGTGGTACTCCTGTACGCCGTCCAGGGGCCGGAAGGACGTCGCCCGGCCTCCGCGATCCCCAGGCCAAAAGAGGGGACGCCCTTTCTTTATTTCGAGACTGCGAACGCGTCCTCGCTGCCCGACCTGCTGAAGGCGGCCGCGGCGTTTCGATGGGAGGACGATGATCGCCTGCGGCGCCTCTCCGCCTTGCTGAATAATTCGAGGGAGGCGGCCGGCCTGATCACGGTCGAAAAAAATCTGTTTCACCTGCAGTTGGCCGTGAAGATGTCAAGGGATTTCGAAGGCCCACCGATGGATTCGGACACTGACCTGGCCGCGCCGTACCTGTACGGGGGTGATGAAGCCCCGTTATATTGCGATGCTAAGGGTGGAATCACGATGTTCGCCACAAGATATGACAAGCTCCAAGAGATGGGACGTATCTTGGACGACCGGTCGCGGACCTTCAAAAACGCCCCCGAGCTTGATCGACGTTCGTCCAACCGGCTTCTCATCTCGGATGGAGGGTATCTATCCGGAATTGCCTCGATCCAGGGACTTCCAGCGAGCAAGGGAACTGTATACCTGTCGGCCGCATGGCACGAAGGCTCCCGAGGGGGCGGGATAAAGTGGAAGATTTACGGACTGTCCGGCGTCCTGCCGCAGGGTGTTTTGAAAAGGTTCAAGAAGGCATCTTGGTGCGGAGAGATCTGCTTTCCCGAACCGCTTGTCGCTGCGATCGGGGTGAATATCCCCGAGCTTCCGGATTCATCCGGATTGATGAATGCCGAAGGGCTCCTTAGCCCGTTCGGCGCCTCTGTGGAAAAGATCGGCAAGATGCTTCCCGGGCCGTGCGTCCTATCCCTGTCGGGCAGGAGCAAATTCCTGGTCTTCTCACTCCCCGGGCTCCTGATGGAGCTTCCCGGCCGGGGGCAAGGCGGAATGGACTTCATAGACCAATTTTGGAGGACGGAGAGAGGAAACCTCGTCCCAGAGGTCGAAAAACTGGAGGGATTCCCCTCCGGGGGAACATCGTTAATTCCCTTTTCGATACTTGCGGCGGCGAATCCGCAAACCGTGCGCCTCGGATTGATAGACAGGGATGCTCTGAAGTCGGATAATCATCATCACATAGGCTATTACGCCCCATCCTTGAGCGGACTGAAAGAGGCCTTCCTCTGGGGCTACGTCGATCTGGAAAAGTTCGACACGGCGCTCAAAGCCCTATTGCGAACTGGAAGAGTAGCTGGAAAAATGGGGATGGATATAAAGATGAGCGCCACCTCCCTCCTCATGATCACAGATCTGTTGGAGGGAGTAAAGTCGATCGTCATGCTGATGACCGGCCCGGGAGAGGGAATGCTCGAGTGGACGAGGATTCCCCGTCATGATCATACACAGGCTCAAGACCATGAGTCTGCAGGAGGGAATTAAATGTTCGAAGATGCGCTTAAATTACTGAAGGAACGGGGACATATAGAGTGGTGCAGCAACGAAGAGGAGTTGAGCTCTCTCTTCTCCAGCGAGATGGTCACGGCCTACGTGGGATTCGACCCGACAGCCGACAGCCTTCACGTAGGGCACCTGATCCCGATAATGGCCCTTGCGTGGATCCAGCGCTGCGGCCATCGCCCCATTCCTCTCGCCGGGGGCGGCACCGGCCTGATCGGAGACCCCTCCGGCAAGAGCAAGGAGAGGAACCTTCTCACGGTCGAGAAGACCGCCGAGAACATGGAGGCCGTGAAAAAGCAGCTTGCCCACTTCATGCGCTTCGACTGCGGAGAGTCGTCGGCCCTGATGATAAACAACTACGACTGGCTGGGAAAACTGACCTTCCTGGAGGTTCTGAGGGATATAGGCAAGCACTTCTCGGTCAACTCGATGGTGGCCAGGGAGTATGTGCGCAGCAGGCTGGAGGACCCGGAAAAGAGCATCTCCTACACGGAGTTCTCCTACGTCCTTCTCCAGGCCTACGACTTCCTCCACCTGTACAACAACTACGGCTGCAAACTGCAGATGGGAGGCAACGATCAGCAGGGCAACATCATCTCCGGAGTCGACCTCATAAGAAAGAAGACCGGTGAGACGGCGTTCGGTGCCACTCAACCCCTCCTGCTCACATCGTCTGGCAACAAGTTCGGAAAGACGGAGGAGGGCGCCGTATGGCTCGACCCGGCTCGCACCTCCCCGTACAAGTTCTACCAATTCTGGATGAACACCGAGGACGAGACTGTAGAGAGGCTTTTGAAGCTGTTCACCTTCCTTCCCCTGGACGAGATCGCAAGCGTCATGGATGCTCAAAGAATAAACCCGGCCATGCGCGAGGCCCAAAAGAGGCTGGCCTTCGAGGTCACGGTCATCGTCCACGGAGAGGAGAGCGCCATGATGGCGAAGAAGGTCAGCTCCGTCCTCTTCGGGGATTCGTTCGAACCGCGGGAACTCTCCCGTGAAGAGCTCGACATGCTCGCGGGGGAGACGCCCGGCGGAACCGCCTCCCCGGCCTTCCCTTCGCCTCTGACCGACCTTCTGGTCTCAGCGGGGGCATGCTCCTCGAAAAGCGAGGTCAGGCGCCTGATAAAAGGCGGCGGTCTTTACCTGAACGGAGAAAAGGTAGTCGCCGAGAATGCGTCCGTGGACGATTCGGACCTTCTGGCTGGAAAGTATCTCTTCGTTCGCCTGGGGAAGAAGAGAATTTTCATGGTCCTCTTCAATTAGTGGCAAAGAGAGGGGTGAGCGGACCTGTGAACTGCTACTGGTACGTCAGCGATTCGCTTCGCCCTTGGGAGGCGGCGGTCGCCGGTTCTCTTGCAAGGGCGTTGATAAAAAACGGGGTGGAGATCACCTCATACTCTGCGGCCGGCACTGAGTCCCTCGGCGTGCCGGGGCTCCTCTCATGGCGTTCCATGACGACGGTCGAGAGGATGACCACGGTCGGCACCCGGGGAAAGCTCTGGCACCTATGGGGGACTCCACCCCCCTGGTGGAGGCTGATACGACTGAGGTCGAGGACCGTCCATACGAGATTCAACCAGCTTTCCAGATGGGAGGGACACCCGACGGCGTTGACCACCTCGGCATTCGACTCGAGCGTCTCATATATACCCCCTGCCTTCGAGATGAAGATGAGCTGGGGGGCCGAGGAGGATAAAGACCCCTCCAGCGAAGGCCGCCCCGCTCTCTTCCTGCTCTCCGGGGCGATCGACGAGGGGCGCATGTACGCCGAGTCCGCAGCATCCCTATCCAGCATGCTCCTCGACTTCGACCGGGCCGACGAGGGGATGAATCTTCTCTCTTCGGACAACTGCATACTCCTTCTTCCGCAACCCACCTCCTCTCTGTCGCTCTTGGCGGCACTTGCCGCCCTGATGGGGGTGCCCACGGTGGCAGCCGGCTCCTCAAGCCTGAACGAGCTGTTGGGTGAGGAGGGGTACGTGCATTTAGCCTCCCCTTCGCCGGAGGATATCAGGAGCGCCTTCTCCCTCGTTCTCGGAGAAGGGGGCAGAAGCGCCTCGGCCTTCGCCAGGCGTAACGTGGCGGAGTCGTACCCTCCTGAAAAGGGAGCGAGAAAACTGAAGGAGATATACGAGAGGCTGGCAGGGAGTTCCAGTTGAAATTCAAGACTTGCCTTATCAACTCCTTGGCCGCCTTCAGCCGCCCCGGCTGGCGGGCGAGTCTGGTCCATGCCTTTTGCCTGGCGGTTTTGAGGATTGTCCGACCGAGGATCAACGTGGCACGCGAGAACCTCGGATCGGTCTTCCCGGACGCTACCGACTCATGGATCCGTGACACGGTGAACGGCGTATACAGCCACCTATCCTGGATGGTAGCCGAGTACCTGGCCCTGCAGCGAGACCCGCGACTGGCGCTCAACTGGATGAGGGCGGTCGAGGGCAAGGAGATCCTTGACGAGCTCAAGGCCTCCGGCAGCGGGGCGATCATCCTCACCGGTCACCTAGGCAACTGGGAGCTGCTGGCCGCGTGGCTGGCTCAATCCGGCTACCCCCTTTCCGCCGTGGTCAGGAATCCCGATGACTCCGAGGTGGCGGCGTTGATCGCCTCTTATAGAACCAAGGCGGGCGTCGGCTTCTTCGAGAAGCAGCACGTGATGAAAGAGGCAGTGCGCTTCGCGCGCAAGGGCGGCTTTTTGGGGCTTTTGATCGACCAAGCGTGGAATATCTCCGGCGTGCCCACAACCTTCCTGGGGCGGCCCTGCTACACCGCGAGCGGACCGGCGGCAATTGCGAAGCTTGCCGGGGTTCCGGTCGTCCCAGTGGCCTCGTACAGGGTCGCGCCCTTCAAGCACCAGGTATTCATCTCCGATCCAATAACCATGAACGAGGATACGGCAGGCAAAGAGGAGTACATCAAGAAGAACACGGAGATTATGAACAAAACCGTGGAGAAGATGATCCTTAACCGTCCTGAACAGTGGTTGTGGCTTCACCGCAGATGGAGATACTGAGAGGGTTGGATATACCCCTGGTAGTAAATCTCCCTTGATAGTTTGAAAAATCCATGTTAATCTTGTATGGAAAAAGGGGGGGATGCAGATGATATTCGAGCTCATGTCGAAAGGGAATCTAGCGAGGCTGCCTGACGATATGCATGTGGCGGGCGTTCCCGAGGCACACTCCCCGAGGGTTTTACTTCTCCTTCCCTACAACCGTTTTATCCTCGGAACCGCCACGTTGAAGGCATACGAGAAATGGGTTATCGGCAAGCTCGGTGCCGATGAGACGGAGGAGATCTTCCTCTACGACGCCAAGCCCAAGACACTAAGTCTCGGGGATGTCGAAAAGGTCACGATCGCAAAAGAGGCGGTCGACCGCCTCAAGGCATGTCTGCGGGGTCAGATGATGCCGCCGGGAGAGCACAAGCCCACGATGCATATCCTTCGGGGCTTCCTGAAAAACGACCCCCTCTTCTTCGTGGACGAGCTCTTGGAGAACGAGAAAGAAGCGCACGACTACCTGGAAAGAGACAGCACCGCTCGCATGGCCTACTGGGCGATAAGATTCGCCCTCTTCCGCAACGATTACGAAGAGGTGTCGCGGATAAAGACATGGATCAGGATAGCGTCGGACGTCTTTGAAGGGGCCATAACCCAGCCTAGAATCTGGTTTTCACTCATGGATCTCCCCGGTGGACAGAGCATAGAGGACATGGAGGCCCTGTCCTACTCGGTGGACGATCTGCAGAGGATGAACTCGCAGAGCTCTAGGCCCGTCGTCCTGTACAGCAAGTCCGGCTATCTCGTCCTATCGGATTATGGTAACGACTCGTCCGGATTCCGGATCTGGCTCTACCTGCCGATACCCATCTGGAACGAGATGCGCGAGAGGCGAAAGCTGTCGATCAAAGAGATCGTCATGGCGACATGGGGATACTTGGATGGTGTCGCTGCCGACTCGGAACGGTCGACCTTCGGATGCGAATCCCTGCTGTCGGAGGAGAACGGCTCGGGCACGGCCTTGCGTTGAACCGCGCCGAAAGATGAAAAGAGGGGCCATGCCGTGAAGACACCGGCAAGGCCCCTCTTCTTTTGCGTCCTTAGGCTACTGTCCAGCGTTTTTCAATGTACTGCAGGGCGAGGCTTGTCGCGCTGGTCATGACAAGGTAGATCAGGCCGACCATTATGAACGTCTCGAAGGATGCGTAGGTCACGCTGCGAACCTGCTGTCCGACCATCGTAAGCTCCGTTATGGCCAGAGTCGAGAGCAGCGATGACTCCTTGATAAGGGTGACGAACTCGTTCCCGATGGCGGGCAGCATGTTGCGGATCGCCTGCGGCAGTATGATATATCGCATCGTGCCAAGGTAGGACAGTCCGAGTACCTTGGAGGCCTCCCATTGCCCCTTGGGGACGGCCTCTATCCCTCCCCGGACGATCTCGCCCACGTACCCGGAGGAGTTGATGGTCAGGCCGATGATCCCCGCCGTGAAGGCCGGCAGGTTCAATCCCAGCGAGGGCAGCCCGAAGTAGATCAGGAACAGCTGGATAAGCAGGGGAGTGCCCCTGATCACGTAGATATATGCCGCGGCGATCGACCTCAGCGCCCCAAACGGCGCCACCCGGACCGCTCCGACAAAAACACCAAGGACGGTACCGCAGAAAAGAGCTAGGAGGGACGCGTGAATTGTGATCTGCGCACCCTTGAGAAGCATGTGAAAATATGGGGTGATTGCTGTGAAGTCAAGAGTCATAGGTCAGTCTCCTTTCCAAGTCAGGGAGCTTGGATGAGCTCTTTGCCCACGGTTGCCAGCATCCTCTGCAGGAACAACCTGGTGCGCGGCATCTTCGGGGCGGTGAACAGCTCGGAGGGCGGCCCCTGCTCGACAATGCCGCCCTCGTCCATGAACAGGACCCTGTCCGAGACGTCCTTGGCGAAGAGCATCTCGTGCGTTATTATCATCATGGTCATCCCGGTGCCAGCCAGGTCCGCTATGACCTCCAGCACTTCGCCTACAAGCTCCGGGTCGAGCGCGCTCGTCGGCTCGTCGAACAGCAGTATGCGCGGGTTCATGGCCAGGGCGCGCGCTATCGCCACCCTCTGGCACTGGCCGCCTGAAAGCTCACTGGGGCGGGCGTCCTTCTTGTCGATCATTCCGACTCTTTTCAGCAGGCTCAGGGCCCTCTCCTTCGCCTCGGGCGGCGGAACGTCCAGTATGCGGATCGGGCTCAGGGTGATGTTCTCCATGACGGAGAGGTGGGGGAACAGGTTGAACTGCTGGAATATCATTCCTACGAGGAGGGCGATATCTCGGTTCGAGTGCTTTCCGTTGTCGATTCTTTCTCCGCGCAGAAGGACCTCGCCCTTGTCTATCTCCTCGAGGCGGCATATGCAGCGAGCCAGGGTGCTCTTGCCCGAGCCGCTCGGCCCTATGACAGACACTACCTCTCCCTCCTGAATGGAAAGAGATATATCCTTAAGGACGACCAAGCTGCCGAAAGATTTTTTCAGCCCGCGGACTTCGAGTGCTGGAATGGAAGAAGAAGCCGTTTCACTGCTGCGGTTGGGCACTCCCTTCACCTCCCGGTTTTGTTAAGCCATTATACACCAGTATATAAATTTCGTGACATACGAAAATAAACGTATATATTTAAGAAAATTATCGCCTGTCCGGTACAGGCATCCATATCTAGGCCCCGAGAAGGCGGATCCACAGAGGAAGGGTGACGGCGGACAGAATAGTGGAGGAGGTGATCATCTCCCCCGCATATTTTTCGTCGAGCCCCATCCCTTGCGAGAGTGCAAGTGAGTTCACAGCGACCGGCATGGCCGATGTCAGCACGACTACCTGCATCATGACCCTGTCGACAGGGAAGGGGATTAAGAGCAGCAGGGTAATGAGCGGGTGAAAGATAAGCTTGACCGTGCAGTCACGCCATGTGGAGCGGAAAAGCCCCCTCGTCGAGCGGAGTGATATTGTGGAGCCGAGGGCCATGAGAGCAAGCCCCGTGCCCACGTCACCCAGCACTCTGAGCACCGTGTCGATCCACTCGGGAAAGTCGTTCAACCCGGCAAAGGCGCAGAGGACGCCGGTGAGACAGGCGATTATCAGCGGGTTTTGCGCAAGTTTAAGCAGTGCCTCGAGGATGGAGCGCATCGAGAATCTTCCCGAGAGGACGAACTGGGACGAGGAGACGGACAGCAGCTGGTATCCCGCCTGGCTCATCGCCAGAAAGACGGAGAGGGCCTCCAGGCCCGGCTTGCCGAGGGCCATCGATATCGCGGGCATTCCCATGAATACCTGGTTCGATCTCATGGACACAAGAGCGGATATGGCCAGGCGCTTTCTCTCCTCTCGGAAGAGCTTTCCCAGCCCCCATGCGAGGAAGGGCAGTATGAAATAGCTGGCATGAGCCGCGATGAACAGGTTCCAGCCGCTGTCGAACAGGGCGAGATCGGCCTTCGCCGTCATGCGAAACAGCATGGCGGGAAGGGAGACCCAGTACAGAATCGAGTTAGACTCCCTGAAAGTGTCGTGAGACACGAGGCCGCTGAGGGAGAGCAACTTGCCTATCGATATCACGATGGCTATGGGGGCGATAATAAAAATCTCGTTCAAAAGGACACATCCTTCTCACCGTTCACAGCGGCAATTTTGACTTTATTGTATAATCACCCTGCAGCTTGAACACATGCGATGCAATAATAGCACAAAAGTAACATGCCGCGGACGAATGAGGCTCTAGGCCGAGAGACGGCCCTCTCATGTGCAGGCTTGCGTTTTGCAACGGATTTCGACGAGGAGGAGAAAAATGCAAATTCCGAACGCAATATTCCGAGAGTACGACATCCGAGGCGTTGCGGACAGGGATCTCTCCGACGGGACAGTCTCGAGCATCGCCCGCGCTTTCGGCACGTGGCTAAAAAGACGCGACGTAAAGACCGTCGTGATAGGGGGAGATGTCCGTCATTCAACCCCGAGGATCTCCTCCACCCTGATCGACGGGCTTGTACAAACCGGCCTTGATGTCATAGACATCGGCGTAGTCACGACCCCGGTGCTCTACTGGGGCCTGCATCGGTTCGAGGCGGGGGGAGGGGTGATGATAACCGGAAGCCACAACCCCAAGGACATGAACGGTCTGAAGCTTGCGTACGACGGCGCAACCATCTACGGCGACGACATCCAGGAGGTCATGCGGATGATACTGGCCGACGACATGTCGGACGACGGCCCGGTGGGTACTCTCTCCAAGCAGGACATAAAGGACGAATACCTCCGGATGCTGCTGTCGAAGTGCAGCATAGGACCCAGAAAACTTAAAGTGGTGGCGGACAGCGGCAACGGCACGGCCGGGCTTATGATTCGACCCTATCTCGAAGCGCTCGGCTGCGAAGTGATCTCCCTCTTCGAGACGCCGGACGGATCCTTTCCCAACCATCATCCCGACCCTCAGCAGAGAAAGAACCTCGCTGTCTTGACGAAGACCGTCCTTGAAGAGAAGGCCGACGTCGGCATAGCATTCGATGGAGATGCCGACAGACTGGGAGTCGTTGATGAAAAGGGCGAGATGATATGGGGCGACATACTCATGGCCCTCTACTGGCGCGAGATATTAGAAAAGTACCCGGGCGCTGACGTGATAGTCGAGGTCAAGTGCTCCCAGTCGCTGATCGACTACACGGAAAGACTGGGAGGCAAGCCTCTGTTCTGGAAGTCCGGACACTCGGTGATAAAGGCAAAGATGAAGGAGATAGGTGCGGTCTTCGCCGGGGAGCTATCCGGCCACTTCTTCTTCGCCGACGAGTACTTCGGCTTCGACGACTCCTTCTACGCGGCTGCAAGGCTGCTTAGAATCATGTCATCGGGCGAGGCGCCCCTCTCGGAGTTGCTCTCGGACATCCCGAGGTACCCGGGCACCGCCGAGATAAGGATAAACTGTCCGGACGAGAAAAAATTCGACGTCGTAGCCTCTTTGAGAGAGAAGGCCCTGAGAGATCACGAGGCTGTAACGGTCGACGGAGTACGCATTCTCTACCCGCAGGGGCGGGGATGGGGACTGGTCAGGGCCTCCAATACCCAGCCGGTCATAGTCACAAGGTGCGAGGGCAGGACGGAGCAGGACCTGGAGAGTATTTCCGCGGATGTGCGCCGAAGGCTCCTGGCCGAAGGACTCCCTGACTTTCATTGGACTTACTAGACCGAAGCGTCAAAGATCATAGTTGCTTTTTTGAGGAGAGCTTGCAAGCAGAGTCGAACCACGATCGCCGGGCGAGTCAAGGAGGAGGAGTGTCATGGCTTTTACAATCACAGTCAAGAATGGGCCCGTATTTTCAAGCGATGTCCCCATAACGGCCAGAACAGTTCTTTCGGAGTGCAATCCCGATGGAGAGAGAAGCAACATAGTCGCCTGGAGGGTGAACAACTACCTTCGCTCCCTGGACTGGGTGATAGAGGACGACGCGACGGTAGAGTTCATCGACACGTCGTCGTTCGAGGGAATGGAGGTCTACAGGCGTTCACTTAGCTTCCTCCTAGTGCTCGCGTGCAAGAGAGCGCTGAGAAAGGACGTCCTGATAAGGCATTCGATAAGCGAGGGCTGCTACTGGGATTTCGTGGACGGAGAGATCTCCGTGGACGATATATCCGCGATACTGGGCACCATGGACGAGCTGGTGAAAAAAGACCTCCCCTTCGTGCGCAAGGTCGTATCGCTCGACAAGGCCAGGAGGATATTCGAGCGCCAGGGGAGCGGAGAGGTGGCGAGGCTCTTTCAGTGGGGGGCCGTCGACCCGGTGGAACTCTACCGGTGCGCGGACATGTACGGATACTACTACGCCCCCTTGGCGCCCTCAACCGGCTACCTGAAGCTTTACGGCCTGCGAAAACTGGGACCCGGGATGGTCCTCCGCTTTCCGACCATCAGTTATCCTTCGTCGTTGCCACCCTTCAGGGCCTCGAAGAACCTCTCGGGGGTCTTCCTGGACTATGCGGACTGGCTTGAGGTCCTGGAGCTCGGCACCATGGACAGTCTTCACAGGAAAGTGGCCGAGGGGAAGGCGCAGGAGGTCATACTGGTATCCGAGGCGTTCCATTCGCGTAACCTGGGGAGGATAGCGGACGAGGTGGCATCCCGTGAAAAAGTGAAGGTCGTGGCGATAGCCGGCCCCTCCGGCTCGGGGAAGACCACCTTCTCGGAGAGGCTGAAGATCCAGCTCCTCGTCAGCGGGAGGAACCCGGTAACCCTAGCCATGGACAACTACTTCGTCGATCGAGAGTTTACACCCAGAGACGACGAGGGGCATTACGATTTCGAAGTAGTCGAGGCACTCGAGCTCGACCTGCTTCAAGATCAACTTAAGCGCCTTCTCTCCGGGGAGAGGGTCCAGACCCCCCAGTTCGACTTCATCGAGGGGAAGAAAAAGCCGGGCAAGATCATTGAGCTCGGGCCGAGGGACATCCTGATCATGGAGGGTATTCACGGCCTCAACTCGAAGGTCACATGCGCCATCCCGGACGATGCCAAGTACGGGGTCTTCGTCTCGCCACTCACCGGCGTGAACTTCGACAAGCACAACAGGACCAGCACCACCGACAACAGGCTTGTCAGGCGGCTCATCAGGGACGCCAGGACCAGGGGTCATCCGGCAGAATCCACCCTGATGATGTGGCCAAAGGTCATCAAAGGCAGCATGAAGTACGTTTTTCCGTACCAGAAGAGAGCGGACGCGATGTTCAACTCCTCGTTGCCCTACGAAATGGCCGTCCTGCGTGCCTACGTGGACCCGATCCTTCACAAGGTCCCCGAGGGCTCGCCCGTCTACGGCGAGGCTCAGAGGCTGCTGTCGATGATAAAGTTCGTCCCGATAATCCCGACGGAGAGTATACCGAACAATTCGATAATCAGGGAGTTCCTGGGGGGATCCTGCTTCGAGGTGTAAGACAACGCCGGAAAGCGGGACCAGCCGCGCGTAGGGCCTTTTGCGTCATGGCGGTTGAAAGGAAAAGGGGCTCGATTAATCGGATTGAAAAGCAAATCCTTCCTCGCTACGCTCGTTCGGGATGACGGAGAGGGAAGCCCTCGGGGCGGCAGAGGGAGAAGCACTCGGGGTGATGGAGGCTAGCACAAAAAGCCGTCCGGCCGCCGGCTTATGTGCCATCCCGACGACCAGCGGGAGGAGAGATCCAGGCAGGCGACCATCCGAATGCAAATTATGTTTCGCTCGCGCCCCCCAGGGAGTCCTGGAGCTTCTGGATGAAGTCCTCGAAAGCCAGGGGGTGGGTGCCGCTGTAGTAGATCAAACCATACTCGATGTCCACGGAGAAGGGGAGGTCCACCCTCATCTCCTCCAACTCATCCGGCAGAGACACGAGCCTGAGCGCCGAGTCCTTTGCTCCTTGTTGCGATGTCTCGGGGAGAAGCAGTAGCACTTCCTGCCCCCCGAGGTAGAACCCCATGTCGCTGTCCCTTATCTCGCTTTTGACATACTCTAAATAGGCCATGAAAAAAGCCTTTTCAAGGTCCGGGCTCCCGTCCATGCCAGGCAGATCGACATACGAGACCTTCAAATATATGCCGCACAGCCACCTGCGGTATCGGGCCGCCCTGCCTATCTCCTCCGGGCCCCTGATACTCGCGTACTCTTTCGAATAAAGCCCGGTGACGCTGTCGAACAGCTCGACGAGTCTACTTGCCGCGCTGTTTTTCCCAACTCCCTTCTTAATTGGATCCATCATGGAGAAATAGAACAGTCCGTCCTTCGTCTTCTGAAAAATAAGCAGCGTCTTTCCACCTATGCTTCCCTCGGAATTGCCGGGGTTGAAAAACTCCGACACTGATTTGCCCTCCGGGGCCTTGTCGCCGGATAGCTCCTTGAACGCACTGTTGGCCTCTATGATCGTCCCCTCCCTGTTGGCTGAAAGCATAGGGAAGGGAGACGAGTCGGTCGGGGGCGCGAGGGCGTCTTCCAGGTGCTCGACCTCCTGGATTTGAGCCGGCGTCCGGGGGGGTCCTTTAAGCTGACCGATGAATTGATTCGCCAGCGAGACAAAACCCGAGGCCGCGATAGCGACCCCTAACCACGGGACCATAAACGGGGAGCCCGCCTCGAGGGATATAATGCATATGATAATCCCCTGGGCGGCCAGCTGCAGAGGCATCAGGGGGAAAGAGCGCCTGCGGTTGATGTTGTAGGCGTATACCAGGCTGAGGGACAGGTAGAGAATCAGTAGCAACAGCCATAGAGGCCCTTCTATCGGCATTCTGTTTGCATCCTTTGCGAACGCGATCAGAAAAACAGAGATTGGTATGGAGATCAGAGGAGGAAATGTTAGCCATAAAACCATCGTAAAACCTCCCGGCCGGGCCTGAAAAACCTGGAAAAATACATGGGTCGATCAAAATCCGATTCGCCGACATCAAAAGATGTATGAACAGTATTTGATCAAGATCCGACGACGATATTCTTTTCATTCGCCCGGAATGAAAAATAAAACAGCGGCCGAACACCAAGCCACGCGGCAACATCGGTAATAATACCAGAAACAGGAAAAAATGCCTCGTTTCTCCAAAACAAGGCCCTCTTCAAGGTGGGAAGCGAGTATAATCCTGTATAAGGCTTTGATATCCAAAACTATGCGACAAGGGTGAGGTACTATGCTTAACTGCGGGATCGTCGGACTTCCACTGAGTGGAAAGAGCACCATATTCAACGTTTTGACAAACGCGGGCGTCGAGGTGAAGTCATATCCGGGGGGCAGAACGGACCCTAACAGGGCCGTCGTCGAGGTACCGGACGAAAGGTTCGACCACCTAGCAAGCCACTTCGCCCCGAAAAAGGCGACGCACGCCACTGTCGAGTTCGTGGATCTTGCGGGCCTGTCCAAGAACGCGGGAAAAGGGGAGGGGCTGGGCAACTCATTTCTCTCCTTCGTGTCCGAGTCCGACGCCCTTATACACGTCCTCCGACTATTCGAAAACCCGGACGTCCCGCACCCGGAGGGCGGGATAGACCCCGTCAGGGATTGGGAGATAGTGGAGCTGGAGCTCATATTTCGCGATCTGAGCGTGATTGAAAACCGGCTTTCCAGAATGAGCGAAAAAAAGAAGAACATCCCAGCCGAGGCCGTCGAAAAAGAGCTTCTCGAGCGCTGCCAGACCTGCCTTCTCGAGGAGCGCCCACTCAGGGAGCTTTCGTTGAACCAAGAGGAAATGAAGCTTCTCAGCGGGTTCGCCTTCGTCACGATGAAGCCCGAGATAATCGTCGCGAACCTGGATGAAACACAGACCGGCGAGTCCGACCCCCATCTGTCCGCGGTCATGACCCTGGCGAAGGAAAAGGGTATACGCCTGGTTCGGGTCTTCGGCAAGATGGAGATGGAGCTGGCCGAGTTGCCCCGGGAGGATCGCGGAGAGTTCATGGACGAGCTGGGTCTTTCGGCACCTGGGCGCAATCGCCTGATATCCGAGGCATATTCGCTCCTCGGCCTCATCTCGTTTTTTACAATCGGAAAGGACGAGGTGAAGGCATGGACTCTTCGAAAGGGACAGAACGCACTGGAGGCCGCGGGAACAATTCACACGGACATGGCCAGGGGCTTTATCCGGGCGCAGGTAGTATCCTACGAGGACTTTATCAAAAACGACCGGTCGATGCCGAAATGCCGTGAAAGCGGGGTCCTCAGGCTGGAGGGCAAGGAGTACCCGGTTGCGGATGGAGATATGATAGAAATACGCTTTAACATCTGATGTGGTAAAATCGTTCATTGATTGCCAAATTCACCGAAAGGGGCGTTAAACAATGGTCATGCCCATGCAAATAAGCTTGGATGAAATCCTGTCCATGCTTCTCGCGAGAGTCGACAGCCTCGCGATAAACGACGAAAACTCGAAGAGCAAGTTCAACATCGTGACTAGAGTGCTGTACAAAAAGGGGATCCTCTCCGACGCGGACATAGTAGAATCCATCAAGGAAGAGCATAGGATGCTGAAGGAGTTGGGCGTCATCTCGGAAGAGCCTTCTGATGAGATAGTTCAAACGATCGCGGACGGAATTCTTCAATGGATAAAGGGTGACGTCGAATCGGTTAAAAAAGGCCTCGAGGATTACGAACGCAGGGTCCAGGAGGCCATGGCGAAACAGCAGGCCCAAAAACCCAAGATCGACGTCGCATCCCCGGCGGTCTTGCACCAGCTGAACCGCTTGGGAGGCGCGAAAGGTCAGGGCGGAGGAAAGATCATAATTTAACCGGATATGCCGAGCTTCTCTTGTTTCCACATTGCAACCGACCCCGTCGGAGTATTGGAGGAAAGACCTCGAATGATGGACTATGATATGATCCTCACCCTGCTTGAAAAGGCTTATGAAACGGACGATGAAGAGGAGACGGAAAGACTGCTCAGGCAGATACTGGAGATCGACGAGTACAACCCCGAGGCCCTGATACTGCTGTCGGACTTGACCGACGACCCGGAGGAGAGGCTGTTCTGTCTTGAGCGAGCGTGGGAAATGCTGGAAGAGGAAATGCAAGATTCCACGATCCCGGACGACGTGGACTTTTTAGAAGACAACTTCGGAATTTTGTACGTGACCGGCCTTCTAAGACTGGCATTCGCCTACTTCTCCGAGGGACGAAATGATGAGGCACTCGAACTTGCGCAGATTTTGGTCGAATACGACCCGAACCGTACAACGCCCTCGGCGACCCTGTTCTACCGTCTTCTCCTGGAAAACAAGGAGTACGGCAGAATAATCGAAGAGAGTCTGAAGGAGCCCGAACCCTTTCCAGCAATGTTGCACAGCCTCGCCATTGCGACCTTCAAGCTCTCGGGCCCCGGAGACAGGGCTTATAAAGCGCTCTGGTCGGCGATCTCGTCCGACCCGGCCGCTTCTTTTTATATGCTGGGTTATCTCGAAGAGCCGGACGACGACGCCGATCCGGAGATGATCGAGAGCTTCAACCTCGCGATGCTTTTCGAGGACGCCTGGCTGTCACAGACCGACACGTCGCTTTCAAACTGGCTTGCGTCCGCTATCATACTTCTTGGCCTGGCTGCCTCCGTCTTTCCCCTGGACACGGTCGAAAACATGATGATCCTGGCGGATGCCCTCGATATTGCTGATTCAGTGGAGGACGTGATCATAAAGCTTGAAGCCAGAAGCGACTGGGGCGTGCTCACCGGTGAAGAGCGGCTTGTAGCCGCATTGGAGTTGATCTCCTCTGGGAGATATCTCCCGGATCGATCATGATGCGCAGGGAGGCTTGAGCCGATCGATATTGCGGCCTATAATGTAAAAACTTTCAAATAACCCCTTTATTAGGCAAAAAACCTAACTTCCGTGGTAATATGAGCGAGGGTTTGAACGCCGTAAACATACCTTCGATTGTCTCGTACAACGCGATAGAATTGTTTGCGGCTGGAAGGACTTTGTCTTCGACAAGTTAATTTAATCACTTATCTAGGGGGTCGGGCAATGGTTGTGGAAGTAAAGCAGGACGTGGAAGCCGTCGTGCAGGAGATTACCGCTCCATGGAAGGGAACACGGGGAGGCGTGATCCCGGTGCTTCAAGAGACGCAGAAGAGGGTGGGTTACCTGTCCAAAGAGGCGATGGAGGTCGTCTCCGAGGAGCTTGGGGTTCCGTTGGCGGAGCTTTACGGAGTCGCCACTTTCTACGCTCAGTTTCATCTGAAACCCAGGGGCAGGCATATCATCAAGGTATGCCGCGGGACGGCGTGTCACGTAAGAGGCAGCGCGGCTATCATGGACACCATCATGAAGATGCTGGATGTCAAGGAGAACGAGACGACCGAGGATCTTCGTTTCACTCTGGAGCCGGTGGCGTGCCTCGGCTGTTGCGGGCTTGCTCCCGTGATCATGGTGGACGACGACACCCACGGAAGGCTGAACAACAGCGAGGCGGAGCTTAGGAGCTTCCTGGACCAGTACGCCTGACCATGTTGGAAGACCTCTCCCACCACATTCTCGACATAGCCGAGAATGGCGTGAACGCCGGAGCGAGCGCGATCACCATAGAGCTGGAGGACGACGAGTACATCCGCCTTACCGTGAAGGACAACGGCAGGGGAATGGACGAATCGACCGCCCGATCCGTGGTGGATCCTTTCTACACGACTCGCACCGAGCGCAGGGTTGGGCTTGGTCTGCCTTTTTTAAAGCAGTTGGCGGAACTGTGCGGCGGGAAATTCCTTCTCCGCTCCTCCCCGGGAAAGGGGACCGATGTTTCCGCCACTTTCAGAAAAGACAGCGTCGACACCCCGCCCCTGGGGGACATCCCCTCCACGCTCCTGACACTCTTGGTGGGGAACCCCCAAATCGCTTGGAGGTATATCCACAGGGTCGGGAATCGCGAGTTCGTTCTCGACAGCGAGGAGCTCGCGGAGGCGCTCGGCGGCGGTAATCCCTTCGCCGACGCGGCGTTGGCAGTGGGAATCAAGGAGTTCATCGCTACAAACATCGAAGAGCTCTCAGTTTGAAATATGGTATTAATGCGGACAGGAGGAAGAAATATGACCGAGGAAAAGAAAAAAATCCGTAGTCTCGACGATCTTAGGAAGATCAAAGAGAAGACGGGGGATCTGACATCCGCGCGCTCCGAGCAGGACAAGGTCAAGGTCATCGTTGGAATGGGCACCTGCGGAATAGCGGCGGGAGCAAGAGAGATCATGAACGCGGTTCTGAAAGAGCTCGAGGTACGCAACCTGCGCAACGTCGCGGTCGAGACCACGGGCTGCATAGGCATGTGTCAGAACGAGCCGCTTCTGGACGTGATCCGTCCCGGCGAGCCCAGGATCACCTACTGCACCGTCACCCCGGCCGACGTGACGAGGATCATCTCCGAACACGTCGTGAACGGACAGATAGTGCAGGACAAGCTCTACGGCCGAGCCGACTAGCCTGGGAGGTACGGAAATATGGCACTGTATCGCGCTCACGTACTGGTCTGCGGCGGAACCGGCTGCGAGTCGAGCGGCTCCAGCAAGATATTCGAACTCCTCCAGGAGGAGCTGGTCAAGAAGGGCCTCGACAAGGAGGTCCTGGTCATAAAGACGGGATGCCACGGGATGTGCGAGTTCGGCCCCATCGTGGTCGTGTACCCGGAGGGCACGTTCTACTCCCGCGTGCAGCCATCGGACGTCCCGGAGATAGTGGAGGAGCACCTCTACAAGGGACGTATCGTCACTCGCCTTCTCTACAAGGAGCCGGTCACCGCGGAAAAAGTCTCGCACTACAAGGACATACCCTTCTACGGCAAACAGCACAGGATAGTGCTCAGCAACTGCGGCTACATCAATCCCGACAACATCGACGAGTACATCTCCCGCGACGGTTACCAGGCTCTGGGCAAATGTCTCACCGAGATGAAGCCCGAGGAGGTAATCGAGGAGATCAAAAAGTCCAGCCTTCGCGGGCGCGGAGGCGGCGGATTCCCGACCGGCTTGAAGTGGGGCTTCTGCGCCGCCAGTCCGGGAGAGAAGAAGTACGTAGTCTGCAACGCCGACGAGGGAGACCCCGGTGCCTTCATGGACCGCTCCATACTCGAGGGAGACCCCCACGCGGTAATCGAGGGCATGATGATAGGTGCCTACGCCATGGGATCGGACGAGGGATACATCTACTGTCGTGCCGAGTATCCCCTCGCCATCAAGCGCCTTCAGACGGCCATCGAACAGGCCACCGAGTACGGCCTCCTCGGAGAGAACGTGCTCGGGACCGACTTCAGCTTCACTGTTCACATAAAGGAGGGCGCGGGCGCCTTCGTATGTGGAGAGGAGACGGCTCTGATGGCCTCCATAGAGGGAGAGAGAGGCATGCCTCGCGCACGTCCTCCCTTCCCCGCGGTAAAGGGTCTGTGGGGCAAGCCGACCAACATCAACAACGTCGAGACCTGGGCCAACATACCGCGCATCATCGTGCAGGGTCCGGAGGTATTCGCCTCCATGGGCACGGAGAAATCCAAGGGCACCAAGGTCTTCGCCCTCACCGGCAAGGTCAAGAATACGGGGCTCGTCGAAGTCCCGATGGGGATCACCATACGCGAGATAGTCTTCGAGATTGGCGGAGGAATAATCGACGACAAGAAGTTCAAGGCAGTCCAGATAGGCGGCCCCTCGGGCGGATGCCTGGTCGACGAACACCTGGACCTGCCGGTCGACTACGAGTCCCTGACCGCCGCGGGCGCGATCATGGGTTCGGGCGGCCTCGTCGTGCTCGACGAGGGCAACTGCATGGTGGACACGGCGAAGTTCTTCCTCGAGTTCACTCAGCGAGAGTCCTGCGGAAAGTGCGTGCCCTGCCGCGAGGGGACCAAGAAGATGCTCGACATTCTCACCCGCATCACGGAGGGTAAGGGACGCCCCGAGGACATCGACAACCTTCTCTACCTCGGCGAACAGGTCAAGGACACGTCCCTCTGCGCCCTTGGAGGGACGGCGCCGAACCCGGTGCTCACCACCATCAAGTACTTCCGCGAGGAGTACGAGGCGCACATATTCGACAAGAAGTGCCCGGCCGGCGTCTGCCAGGATCTGCTCAGCTACTCGATCCTCGCCGACAAGTGCATCGGCTGCACCAAGTGCGCCAGGAACTGCCCGGTCGACTGCATCGCAGGGAAGCCGAAGGAGGTCCACGTGATCGACCAGGAGAAGTGCATCAAGTGCGGCGCCTGCATGGAAAACTGCCCGACCGGGGCAGTGATAAGGTCGTAAAACAGGCATAAGACAGTGACGGGAGCAAGGGCGACGATCGACGGCATACCGGTGACGGCCGATCCGGATACGACCGTTCTCCAGGCCGCGAGGGCAGCGGGGATATATATACCCACCCTTTGCGACCACCATGCGGTCAGCCCGTTCGGAGCATGTCGACTCTGCCTGGTAGAGGTGGAGGGATCGCCCAAGCTCCTCACCGCTTGCACCACTCCGATAACCGATGGGGCGGTCATACATACGACCACCCCTCGGGTTATCGGTGCACGGAAGGCCGTGCTTGAACTGATTCTGGCCCGTCATCCTCTTGAATGCGAAGGCTGCCCCAACGAAGGGGCCTGCGAGCTGCAGAAGATCGCGCGCGAGCTGGGGGTCGAGACCTCCCCCTTCGCGGACGAGGGAGCTCCCCGAACGCATGAAGGAATCGAGGACGCCAACCCCTTTTACACGAGGGACCTTGACAAATGCATTCTCTGCGGTCGATGCGTGCGAGTATGCCGTGAACAGGCGATACGCCGGGCGATCGTCTTTTGCGGGCGTGGCCGGGAGACGTCGGTAGGGCTGCCTGACGAGTCCGGATGCGACCTGTGCGGTCAGTGCGTGCAGGTCTGCCCGGCCGGGGCCCTCATGGAAAAGACCTTCGTGGACACAGGCCGGCCCGCAGACGCGAAAAGCGTGAGGACGATCTGCCCCCACTGCAGCGTGGGGTGCGAGCTTGTGGTCAACGTTGACGAGGCCTCGGGGAAGATATCGAACGTGACGACCGATTATTCCCGCAGCACGAGTTTGAATCGGGGCAGATCCTGCGTAAAGGGGCGCTTTGCATGGCGTTTCGTCCACAGAGAGGAGCGTTTGACCGTCCCTCTCCTCAAAGAGGGAGGCGCCTTCCGAAGGGCATCGTGGAGCGAGGCTCTCCTGCTCGTCGCAGACCGGCTGGGCGAGATAAAAAACGCACACGGTCCCGGTGCGCTGGGCTTTTTAGCGTCCCATCACTGCACCAACGAGGAGAACTACCTCATGCAGCGCCTGGCCAGGGAGGTCGTTGGAACCGACAATATCGACCTGGGCTCGAGCGTTCATTCGGACACGGCGTCGAGCCTTCTGATCACGTTGCCTGCGTGCGGTGCCATGACGAACGACTTTCAATCCATCACCGAGTCGGACGTAATTCTCGTAATAGGTGCCGACCCGACGGAGAACCAGCCGGTGGCCGGTACTTTCACCAAGGAGCGATTCGCGGGAGGGGAGTGCGCATTGTTAGTCTGCGACCCCAGGAGGACCGAGCTCGCAAGATGCTCGACGATCCACGCGAGGCAGAGGCTAGGCTCGGAGACGGCGCTGCTTAACGGCATGATGAATGTCATCATCGACGAGGGGCTCTACGATCACGAGGCGGTCTCAAGTGCCGCCGAGGGATTCTACGAGCTGAGAAAAACCGTCGAAAGCTACACCCCCGATGCCGTCTCGACTATCACGGGCCTGCCCGCGCAGATTGTTCGCGAACTGGCAAGGATCTACGCCAGGGGGCCCAACTCCGCCGTCTTCTTTACTCCCGTGGCGACACGGCACATCGACTCGTTCAAAACCCTGCTGGCGACGTATAACCTGTCGCTCCTTTGCGGCATGTACGGCAGGGCCGGTACCGGCGTGAATCCTTTGACGGGAAAAGGGAACCGCCAGGGTGCGATCGACGCTGGTTGCATGCCGGGTCTCGCCCCCGGCTTAAGAAAGATCAGTACGGATCTCATTCCCGAGACTCCCGGACTTGGTGCCGGAGAGATGTTGCAGGCTGCCGTGGACGGAAAGCTGGCGGGCATGTACATCATGGGCGCAAACCCCCTCGGGACGGACTTCCCCGATGCAGCAGCCCGTGCCCTTAACAGCTTGGAGTTCCTGGTCGTCCAGGATCTATTCCTTACCGAGACGGCCGAGCTGGCCGACGTGATTCTGCCTGCGGCAGGCTGGGGAGAGAAGGACGGTACTTTCACGAACGTTTGCCGCTCTGTCCAACGGCTTCAAAAGGCCGTGGAACCGCCGGGCGAAGCCCTCCCGGACTGGGAGATAATACAGCGGATAGCAAGGCGAATGGGCGCAGGATGGGGCGCATACGGCTCTCCAGAGTCGATTTTTGACGAGATGCGCCTGTTAAACCCGCACTACGCCGGAATTACGTACGAACAGCTTGATGAAGGGCCTCTGTCATGGCCTTGTCCGGTGCCTGGGCATCCCGGAACCCCTCTCCTTCCCTCGTTGAACCTCGAGGGAGGGAAGACGCGTTTTTATTCTTGCGAATGGTCGCCGCCCGACGTGTGGCCGACCGAGCGCTTCCCGTTCGTGGCTCTGTCCGATTCTCCATTCTTGGACGGCCGAGCGGAGAGCATGATGTACAGGGATGTCACGGGAGAGTTCGTCAAAGATCCCGTCATCGGGATCAACCCTTATGACGCCGCAGACCTTGGTGTAAGATCCGGGGAGAGAATAAAGGTCGCCTCCGCCGGAGTAGAGTTCTTTGGAGACGCCAAACTTTCGGACAGTGTGCCCTCGGGCACGGTCCGGCTTCCAAATCACCACAAGTTCGGGCATGATACCGGGATGCTCGAGCTCGGCGCTGTGAGGCTTGAACGTACCGTTTGAGCACCCCGTTTCGGCGCACTGCGCCTGATACCCTGGCTGTGACATTTGGGAACAAGCGTTTAACGGACTGCGTCATACGAATTGATGCGGCCGTTTAAAACAAACAAACGAAAGAGAGGATTCAGAAATTGAAGACACCAGCGGAACTGGCAAAACTGGCATGTGCGGTTTCAAAAGTCAAGGGTAATCTCTCGGTCAGGCAGATGGTCCTCATGGGGATCCTGGCGGGCGCCTACATCGCCTTCGCGGGATGGCTCATGACCGTCGTGTCTCACGACATGACGCCCCTGTACGGCGGAGGGATAACCAGGTTGATCTCCGGCGCGGTATTCAGCGTCGGGCTGATGATGGTCGTGATAAGCGGATCGGAGCTATTCACCGGCAACTGCATGATGCCCCTTGGCTACCTCGCGGGATGCACGCCCATGAAGAATATCCTGCGTAACTGGGGCTGGGTCTACTGTGCCAACCTCGTGGGCAGCATCCTCATCGCTCTTTTGATCTTCTTCTCCGGACTTGCCGACGGCGCGGTCGGAGGCAGGGCTCTCCAGGTCGCCGCCGGCAAAATGACCCTTCCGTTCGGACAGGCCTTCTTCCGCGGGGTCCTCTGCAACTGGCTCGTCGTGCTTGCGGTCTGGATGGGAATGGCCGCAACTGAGATAGTGGACAAGATCTGGGCGATCTTCTTCCCGATCATGACGTTCGTCGCCGCGGGCTTCGAGCACTCCATCGCCAACATGTACTTCATGGCGCTCGGCATGTTCCTGAAGGGCACCCCCGCGGCGGTAGAGGCATCCGGGCTCTCCGAGCAGGTCCTTTCACGCGTCGGAGTGGGCGGCTATCTCAGCAACCTGATCCCCGTGACCATCGGAAACATGGTTGGAGGAATAGTCTTCGTCGCCGTGTTCTACTACTTCATATTCAAGGACGGCCTTACGGACCTCGAATAGCCCCGGTCTTCACGCCGTACCAAGGCAATCGCCCGAAAAGAGGCGATTGCCTTTTTTATGCTATAATGTTCTCAGAAAGAGTCCCTGCGGTGCCCGTGATCGTGATTTTTGTCTTGAGCCAACACTCGCGCCTTGCGGGGCCGCCAGTTCGGGCCGGTGGAGGAGCCGTGAAAACGGTGACGAAACTGAGGCTTGACAGGCCCTAATGCTATAGGAACGGGTCAAGACGTTCATGACACGGCATTGCGGGGAAGCATCAGGACAGGGACGGAGATATGCCGCTCCCTGTCTTTTATTAGGAGGAAAACCCTTGTCTTCACACGGATGTACACACCTCTGGCGCCCCGCCCTTTCAAGCTCGTTCATCCTGGACTGGGACGGTGTCCTGGCCGAGACCAAGCTCAGCTTCGCCCATATTCGAGAGAAGTACTTCCAAGGCAGATTCGTCCCCCTGTTCGAGTCGATAGAGACTCTCCCTGCGGAGACGGCCAAGGCACTGGAAAAAGACATATACAACGAAGAAATGAGAGGCGCCGAGATCGCCGAGGCGGTTCCCGGCGCCTTCGAGCTCGTCGAATGGCTCCAGGCGAAGGGCATCCCCTGGTGCGTCGTATCAAGGAACTGCTTCGACTCCATTCGCCTGGCGGCGCAGAAAGCGGGCCTCTCCTTGCCATCGATCGTATACAGCAGGGATACGCCGCCTGTAAAACCTTCCCCGGAGGCCCTATGGCGGGCCGCGGAGGATATGAAGGTCCACCCGTCGGGTTGCCTCATGATAGGGGACTTCGTCTACGACCTGGTGGGCGCGAGGCGCGCAGGCATGAGGGCGGTCCTGGTGCAGCGCCCGGGAGTGGAATGGGAGCATTGGGCGGACGCCTCCTTCGACAGGCTGCTGGATTTCGTGGAAGTGCTGAAGAAAGAAGGTTCGCTCCAGGCCTGGGAGTACAGGGCGCTTCAAGGATCCGGTGGTGACGCCGCCTCCCTCGAAGCCTTGGCCGGATGCGCTCTTTCGATGCCCGACTCCCGCGAGGACATCCTCTCTGTGTGCATGAAGTGCGCTGCAAGAGGGGTGTTGAACTTCCACCTGGAGGGGGAGGGGACCCTGGGCGCCGCCCAGTGGTTCGAGATCCAGGGATTGTCGCCCGAGTGGCTCGATATGCCTGTGAAAGAGGTGTTGAAACACCTGCTCGGCTTGAAGTATCCTCTCGCCCGCGTTATCGATGATATGGCCGGATTCACCGCCCTGCGGGTGAACGAGGCAGGAGAACCGGAGGTACTGTGATGACGCCCCGCGGGTTTGCCGAGACACCCTTGGCGGAGAGGATGCGTCCCGGGAACCTCGACGAGGTGGCGGGACAGGCGCATCTGATTGGGGAGGGCGCGCCTCTCAGGAGAATAATCAATTCCGGGGTCTTGCCAAGCTGCATCCTGTACGGGCCGCCAGGAACCGGCAAGACGACCCTGGCCCGCCTTATGGCCCGCCTGACGGACAGGGATATCCTCGAGATCAACGCAGTGTCCGCGAAGGTCGCCGAGCTTCGCGACCTGCTGAAAGAATCGGAGAGACTGAAGGCCTTCAGATCGGGCAGAAGCGCCGTCTCCTTCGTCGACGAGATCTATCACTTCAACCGGACTCAGCAGAACGTCCTGCTTCCCTCGGTCGAGAGGGGAGACATAGTGCTGGTCGGGGCGACCACCGAGAACCCCTGGTTCGAGATAAACAAGACCCTTCTCTCGCGCATGATGGTCTTCGAGCTTCAACCCCTTCAGACGGACGACCTTGTAAAACTCCTTCACGCTGCGCTCCATGACGATGAGCGAGGCCTTGGCGGCCTTGACGTTGCTTTCGAGGACGAGGCTCTGCGCAGGATCGCACTGACGGCCGGAGGCGACGCGCGCCAGGCTTTGGGACGCCTCGAGTTTGTCGCGATGGCGGCCCTCGGCCTCAAGAAAAAAGTGACGGAGGAGTTCGCCTTAAAAACCCTGCCCGCCGCGGCGATAAGGCACGACAAGTCGGCCGACGATCATTACGCGGTGATCTCCGCCCTTATTAAGAGCATAAGGGGCTCCGACCCCGACGCGGCCATCTACTGGCTTTCCAGGCTCCTCGTGGCGGGAGAGGATCTGCGGTTCATCTGCAGACGCCTTCAGATATCCGCTGCGGAGGACATAGGTCTCGCCGATCCGCACGCCCTGGTCGTAGCCTCGTCGGCGGCCCGGGCCGTAGACATGACAGGCATGCCGGAGGCCAGGATCATACTTGCCGAGGCAGTCATATACCTCGCGGCGGCGCCGAAGAGCAACAGCGCGTACCTCGCGGTGGATAGAGCGATGAAATCCATCACGCAGGGCAACCTACAGAGCGTGCCTTACCACCTGCGCCCAGGCGGCGAAGGCTATGCATACCCACACGACTCCCCGGGACACTGGGTCTCTCAGCAGTACATGACGGAACTGGCGCGTTTTTACTACCCGGGCGAGCTTGGAGCGGAAAAGGACATGCTGGACAGGCTGAAGAAGTATTGGAGGCGCTTCAGCACCCCCTAGGCGGAAGTCTCCCTCCACCAGCAGAGGCCCTTCGAATTGCAGAACGGGGCGGCCGCGAGCATTCGAGTGCAGAAGGGGGTGGAGAGGGCGTAGATCAAAAACGCAGTGAACAGAACAAGCGACGCCGCTTCGTAATTCCTCTCTCCTTCGGCTGGGCCCCTCCATATGTATCGGATCGAGAAAAGCAGCAGAAGTATGAAAACGCCGGGAGGAGTTACAAACTAGCCCACCGCCTTGTACAGGACATAAGACCAGGTCATAAGTCAGTAACTTCCCTGAGGGCGTCTTTTGCGCGGATCTTCAGCGAGGCGATCAGGCTCTGCCTGCTTAGCGCGATATGCTTCCTCGTCTCTTCCACGGCCCTGTCGATGTCTCTCTTAAGCACAGCGTCCACGATAGCCTCGTGTCCCATGATGAAATTCGTAACGCGTGAACTCTCCAGCGAGAAGGGCCTGCACAGGTGAATCAGGTCTGCGATATTGGCCAGGGTGTTTGCCAGGTACTTGTTCGTGACGGACTTGTAGATCAACGAGTGAAAGGCCTTGTCCTCGCGGACGTACTCCTCGGTGATCGTGTCGTCGGTCATTGCTCCGAATATGGACCGGAAGCGCTGCAGCCCGACGGTCAGCTCTTCCGAATGGTCCGCCTTGCAGAGATTCACCGAGGCCATGACCTCAAGCTCCTCCCTGAGATCGTACAGGTCCGAGGCGTCTTTGAGGGACGGCATGGTCACGAATGCGCCCTTGCGCGGCTCCAGAGTCACGAGCCCCGTCTGGCCCAATTGGCGAATCGCCTCTCTTATCGGAGTCCTCGAGACTTCCAACCGTTCAGCAAGGTCAATCTCCGAAAGTTTCGTCCCAGGTTTAATGGAGCCATCCACGATCGCGCTCCTTAGTTTCTCGTAAACAATCTGCCGGAGCCCCTGGCTCATAGCAGGGGACAAGACACCTCTGTCCACAAAAAAACGCCCCCCTATTTTTTCATTGTACTCATTATACTGCATGGGAAGTGCTTTTATAAGCCCCGATTCCACTGGACATCGAGCCTCAAGTATGGTAAAAATTACCAGTGTTCGCCGGGGTGGCGGAATGGTAGACGCAGCGGACTCAAAATCCGCCGTGGGCGACCACATGGGGGTTCGAGTCCCCCCCCCGGCACCAGACAGACAGGACGGCTGCACGGAGGTCGTCCGGACGGCCTGTCTGCGAGCGAGGCTGAACGACCGGGGATCGTCTGCGGACCCCGGTTTTCCGTCCTTTGCGTCTGCTTCGCAGGAGATGTGTGAAAAAAGGAGGCGAACAGTAACGATGAAAAAAATGTTCATGTGTTTGGTTCTGTCGATCGCTCTTATCGCGATGACGGGCCTGTCCGCCTGCGCGGAGCCTCTGGCTCGTGTGGCAACCTTCTTCAAGGGCGACGGCATGGCGGAGTTCTTCGACACGATCGACGACTCAAAGATAACTCCCGTCTTTCCGGCGCAAGAGTGGGGCGACACTGTCGTTCTCGTAATGCCTCTGTGCGACGACTGCACTGTATCGGTCTACATGGCCGTGCTCGACGACGACTACCGGCCCGTGCCCGACCGGGACGATCTTATCCTGACCGGACCGGTCGGATGGGGGGTCCCGTACTGGTGCATGATCCCGGAGGGTGCGCCCGGCACGATAGTCGTGCTGACCGACGGAGAGGGGGAGGAGCACATGTGGGTTCCGGCCTACAGCGGTGAAGACGGCTCTCTCATCACCGATCACAAGTTCGTGCCCTTCGACGAATTGTCATAGAGGGGCGAGGGAGGTAGTATCATGAGAAAATTCATTCTGCTCTCGGTCGTCCTGCTGACTTCGATGACCCTAGGAGTTCAGTCGGCCTCGGCGGCGTTGCCCGCCGACTACCAGGAGTTCAAGGCTCGCTACCAGGAGGAAGGGAGGACTATGGAGGGCGCGGCTCATCTCTACTTTGAGGCCGTGTTCAGCTATATGAACCCGAGCAAAAGGAGCGAAGCCTCGAAGATGCTCCGCTACGCCATGCATCTGCCCATGTCCCTTGAGAAGTCCAGCGTCAACAGGACTTTCATCGATCGCCTGCAGGACGAGTCGTTTCACTACATTTTCCGCAGCTTCGC
>JAAYLU010000084.1 GCA_012521675.1 Synergistaceae bacterium
ACCAGACACCATGCGTCATCGTCAGGCGCAAGGGCGAAAAGAAGCTCTTTCCACTCGCCTTCGCTGAATACCCCCGGAAGCTGCGAATATGGAGTGTTTTTGTCCACTGATGGCAACTCTGCCCCCCCGTCGTAAAGGGCGATGGCACCAAGCTGACATAGAAAAGCGTGCCATGGGTGACGCTGGTGAGGCCGCAAATTAGTGAAGGCCTCAATGCTGTTTTCGCCAAGCGCGGTGAACACTCCGGGCAAGGTCAGCTTTACTTTTCTATTGTTTGTCGTCCGCACCTCGATAAACTTTTCTGCAAGAATATTGAACAAAACCGCATCAGCTCCCTTCCAGACCGTAACGGCTGTAAATAAAGTCCTCTCCACATACGGTAAAGCCGAATCCGCCTTCTATCGGACACGCTTCAACTCCTTCGTCCAATTCGCTTAAATCTTTGCCCTGAAGCATCCATCCAGGAATGGTCATCCTGTCTACGGAAAGGGAAAAAGGGCCGGGAAGAGGGTTAAGAAAGAAGACTCTGGCATCGTTAATCCCTAAGCGGGTTGCGATTTTTTGATCGTCTGCCGACGCTACAGAATCAGCACTGTATCCTTTGGTCCAAGTGATGATGTCATGAGCGGCCAGCTGTCTTTTGGCTCCTCTACCGCCTGCAACTTTCACCGTGACTTCTTCCCACTCCGGCCCAAGCCTTTTTGCAAGACTGGACAAAATGGAAGGATGAGTGGATTTTTCCACGAACAAGCGGTTCATATCCGGTATTCGAAGGATCCCGTCAGCCGCGATTCTTTCTTCAAGCAGCTCCCATGTGGCGGCAACGCTCCTTTCGTCCTCGTAAGCGCGCTCTTCTCCAAATTGGTGCCGACTGGCACCGCGCTTAAGCAACCATTCTTTTCCACCTTCGGGAACCAGCACGATGCAACGCGGGGACTGAAAAGAGGGGGGTCTCGCACGCTCATGTCTGAAGAGACGCCCTATTCTCTGCAACAACACATCCGACGGACAAAGGTCCGTAATGAGAAGGTCGAAATCGACATCCAGCGACTGCTCCAGGGTCTGCGTCGCTACAATAACGCACGGACGTCTTCCCTTGCCTTTTTTCCCGAATATATGCTCTATTTCCTGGTCGAGGCGCGATCGGTCAACGGGAGCGAATCTGGCGTGATGGAGCGTCAAACTGCCTTCGACGCTGAAGATCAAGCCCTTGTTGTTCATGGAATGCTTTTCCAGTTCTTTAAGAGTCTCTATGGCCGGTGCAACAGAGTTGCGAAGGACAAGGACGCAAGCGCCCGCTTCCGCGGCCTGTATTGCCGCAGAAGCGACCTTTTCCGGGAGGGTAAGGATTGGAAGTAGTTCAATTTCGACCTTTTTCTCCCTTCCGGCGGACGCAGGGACGGCGGGACCAGATACAGTCGAAGAGATCAAAGGGTATGGAGTCGTGATGCAATCCTCTTCCTCAGGAATCGGAAAACGACCGATCGCCTTTTTGGTTCTGAAGATATGGAGAAAGCGCTCTCGTGCAACGCCTCCCAGAGTAGCGGACATCATCAGGACGTGTCCTCCGCAGATGGCGAAAAGTTCTACAAGAGACTCGATGATTCTGGCCATAAAATGGTCGCTGGCGTGCACTTCGTCTATCACAAGAAGAGAACGAGCCAAGGCCGCGGCCCTAAGGTGGGAATGGGGCGCCTTCAAAACAGAGAGCAAAGCCTGATCTATAGTCCCGACAGCGCACGGAGCGCACATGTAGCGCTTAGGGTGCTCGGCAGCCCAGTTTCGCCTGGCGTCGCAGTCGTCAGGCCACAAAACTGAAAAACCGGGCAATCGCATCCCTTCTCTATCATCCACAACCAGATAGCCAGGAACCGCCAAGACTGTCGGCATTTCACCCTCTCCGAAGACAGTTTCCATGTTGCGGGCGACTCTTTTCTGGAGTTGCGTTGCGGCAAATCGGAGAGGGTTGGCAAAATACAGAGAATCGACCATCCCGGCCTCAAAAAGGCGCAGGAAGTGACGAAGGGCGCACTCCGTCTTTCCGCTGCCCGTTTCTGCTTCCAGAATGACAAGAGAGCCTCCGGAATCAAGTTTTAGATTTTCGATTACTGCCTGAGCGGGGAGAGGTTCATATTGGAATTGTTCATAAAACGTTTGTGGAAACACGGCTTGCGAGCGCTGCCTTTCAACGTTTAGTCTCATTATGCGAAGCGATTTGGCGGCGCGCTCACGGGCCTTGTCGAAATAGCTCTCCAGAGATTCATCAGGATCGGTGTAGGGGAAAAACTGCTCGTCAGAACCTATCCAGTCCGCCATTATAAGAAGCCCCGTAAACAGATGTTGAACTGGTTCCATCTCCGGTAAAGCAGGGGCTGATTTGATAAATGCATCTGGGAGCCAAATTTCAAAATGATCAGCCAGCGATTTAAGACCGTCGAGTGGTGAAAGACCGGACGGGAGTTTTTCTTTCCACAGTTTAACTCGTTGGGCCGCAATGACATCGCTTCCGCACGCTTCATCTATGGTACTGGGGAAAGAGCCGTGATGACCGAATGTGCATGTAAGGAAATCTGAGGCGCTTTCTCCCCATTCAGACAGCCACGGGAATATTTCGAGGAAGTTTTTTCTGAAGCCCTCATCGCATAGGGCTCCCATCGGCATAATATGACCGTGGGTGCGGGAGCCGCCGCGGTTTTTCGCCTGAAAACCAGCGGTGGTTTTACCCACATCATGAAGGCCCGCAAAGACTGAAAAACGTGCCGAAGTTGTATTGTCAAGCTCCACGCCACATATCGCTTTAAAAATTCTCCGATAGACTGGAAGTCCCAGCAACGCCTCCACCACTGCGGAAACATCGGCTGAATGTGCAAGCAAGGGGTGAGTTCTGGAAGGATCATTCCTATCGCTTTTTCCCCAAAAGCCCCTTACAGAGTCTGGAAACTCCATCCGAGCTCCCCCCTTAAGGGTTGATTTTACAACCTTCGAAAGTCCGGCCAACAACTGTACCTTCTTAACAGTTCTCCCGACGGAGAAGGCGTCGGCCACGGTTTCTCGCCCAAGCCGTAGCTCGGGTCGTACTTTCAGCGGGTACGGCTGACCTTTTTCGTTAAGGCACTCCTCAAGAACCCAAGTCTTGACAACCTTTCCGAGTAAGAGCACGTGAGAGCCGAGCTCGGCGGAGTGAATGACCTCGCACTCGAACGAGATGGGAAACTACTCCACCATAGGGGCGTCCACTACTTCCCTGCGTTTTGGGACAAGGCCTGCGGCGGCGAACTTATCCCCACCGCGGCCCGAGAATGTTCCAAAGAAATCCGCCTGTACGGCCTGCGCCTTCGTCTTACACTCCCACGAGGAAGATGGGGGCCGGATACACGGGAAGGAGTTTTGCAACGGCTATTATCATTACGGCCATCTCCTTTTTGGATCAAGCGTCCCACTTGTTATTGGCAATATTGTAACACACATATGTCAAGTCCATTTTAGTGTGTAAATTGGTCCTCCGATATTTTTCAAGCTGCAGCTCTTGCACCTGATTTTTGTACCAACTGCACACTCTAGTATTCCTGCATGTCAAAATATTTTATAAGTACCGATATTATGTCCTCAAAACCTTCTTCAAGGATCTTCGCGGTGCCAGGGGCGAGAGAATATGGCGTCAACTACGTGGATACGCTGTTGATTACCATCTCGATTATGGCCAGCATAAGGGCTTGTTCGCTTCGCTGGTACCGCTCGAACATGAAAGTGCTGAAATCTCCTCACCTATGTCTGGATACCCCAAAAGTGACAGGCCGCGCAAAAGTTCCGTTTCTATTGTAATTTTGATCTGAGCCATGAGTTCGACGCCTCCCCAGTTTGATGTTGTATCCCAGCTACATCATAACCGAGGCTAGAGCGAGTGGCTCCTGCTCGAATTTTCAACGGTATAGGGACTCAATCGTATTTTATCGTGTATGAGGGCTGTTCTCATCCGCTTCGGACCATTTTGCGGGACATGCTATACGCTGGCTGCGAGTTCAAGCACACCCTCCTTTTCGCCCACTACTATCCTTGACCCCTCGGCGGCCTCGCCGGAGATGATCATCCTGGCGACGGGAGTCTCGATCCGCCTGACCATGAAGCGCTTGAGCGGCCTCGCGCCGTAGCGGCTTGAAGTGGACGACGTCGTCCACCCTGTTGAGGAACTCCGGCCGGAAGGTGCGGCGCATCTCGTCCGTCACGCGGGTCCTCCCTCAATTCTCGGTCATTTTATAACGAGGCTTGCAGATCGATCCCGAACGCCGCAAGTATTTCCCTCTGGGCCTTCGTCGCCTCTACCAGGCGGGTCTTGTACTTCCCCGCATAGTGGACGGTCGTCAGCGACTCCAGTTCAAGCAGCAGGGACTGCGGCGTGAATCTGCCCGACGGCAGATTCTCCTGAAGGGTCTTTCGTATCCTGCTCATCAGGATCAGCAAGGAGGACGATCAATGCAATTTGTACGGCACCCTCCGTGCGCTTGATTTTGTGGTTTTTCCTGATCTCCCCGCCGGAGACGGAAATCCTCCCCATCGTCTGCACTTATTGTTGACTTTTGCCAAGGTATTTACGGTCGATTAAATCACAGGAACGCTTCGTCGGGATCAGATGGTCCTCGTAAACCTGCTTGTATATCCTAGGGATTTTTTTCAACCGGAAATTCATGTCGTCAAGGTCAAAGGAATTAATATCAAGATCTTTTATGCCAAGCCAGGAGCTGTATTGCTTGTAGTCCGCGCCTTTTTTCTTTCCGAATGCCCTTGCTAATTTTGCGAGGCCGCCAGGACCTCCGCAGTCCTCGACAATCCCATGGCCAGCGCCGTTCAGTATGCGGGGAAGTTCTCTGGTCGGCAAATCCTTGTCTTTCAAAATTTTCTCCAGGGTCAACATTACCCACCAGTCATCCCCAAAATCATAGTTGAAGTTAAGCCTGCTGCCGACCTCAAGCCCGAGCTGACGAAGATTGCCCCTGGTAGCGTCAAAAACGCGCACGTCGCGGTGCGGGCCATGGAAATTTTCGCAATATTCATCAATGATTTCAAAGCGAAGGAAAATATTTCCAGACTCCAGAGGTACTTCCAGTGCCATAAGATGACTGGCTTCCATCTCGAAAAGCACCTGGATGATGTAGCACAGGCGGGCAGGGGTGATGTGGTTCGACACCTGAAACCGCCGCCAAATCTTTGGCGTGAAATCCGATAGTTCTGCGTAAAACTGATAAATAGGATGGGAGGCCATTGCGCTTCATCTCCTTAAGAATTCTGTCGTTTTCCCTGCGGACTTTCTTTACTGTTAGGAGCATACCTCAGCATTCTCAGGATCTTGAAAGCTGAAAAACCGTTGTAACGACCGTAAAAATTGTGACAGGAAGGCCCCTGTTTCGTAAAATTGTTGTCGAGCGAGAAAACAAAACTTCAAAGCAGGAGGCCTTCCTATGAACCGATATTATACGCTGGCTGCGAGTTCAAGCACGCCGTCCTTTTCGTCCACCACTATCCTCGACCCCTCGGCGGCCTCGCCGGAGATGATCATCCTGGCGACGGGAGTCTCGATCCGCCTGACCATGAAGCGCTTCAACGGCCGTGCGCCGTAGACCGGATCGTAACCTTCCCGGGCGATGAAGTCCACCGACTCGTCCGTGATCTCCAGAGAGATATTCCTGTCCTCAAGCCTCTCCTCCAAGGAAGATGCCAGTAGCCTCACTATGCTGCGCACCTCGTCGCGCCGCAGCGGCTTGAAGAGCACCGTGTCGTCCACCCTGTTCAGGAACTCGGGGCGGAAGGTTCGCCGCAGCTCGTCGGTGACCCGAACCCGCGCGTCCTCCTTGATATGCCCGTCCTGGGTTATCCCCTCCAGCAGGTACTGCGCTCCGACGTTGCTGGTCATGATTATGACCGTGTTCTTGAAGTCGACCAGGTGTCCCTGGCTGTCGGTGATGTGTCCGTCGTCGAGAATCTGCAGCATTATGTTGAAGACATCCGGGTGAGCCTTCTCTATCTCATCGAACAGAATCACCGAGTAGGGCCTGCGGCGCACCGCCTCGGTCAGCTGGCCGCCCTCCTCGTAGCCGACGTAGCCGGGGGGAGCTCCGACCATCCGCGAGACCGAGTGCTTCTCCATGTACTCGGACATGTCCAGCCTGACCAGGTTCTCCTCGCTGTCGAAGAGGGCCTCGGCGAGTGTTTTGGCCAGCTCCGTTTTTCCGACACCCGTCGGCCCAAGGAAGATGAACGACCCTATCGGCCGCCTCGGATCCTTGATCCCGGCTCGAGCGCGCAGCACTGCGTCGGCGACCAGCTCTACCGCCTCGTCCTGGCCGATTACGCGCTTGTGCAGCACCTCGTCCAGCTTCAGCAGCTTCTCCCTCTCGCCCTCCATAAGGCGGGACACTGGGATACCGGTCCAGCGTCCCACTATCTGCGCTATCTCCTCTTCGGTGACCTCCTCGCGCAGCAGCCTGGATTGGCCGTCGTCAAGACGCGTCTCCTTCTCATTGAGCTCGGTCTCCAGCCGCGGCAGAGTGCCATGCTTCAGCTCGGCCGCCCTGTTGAGGTCGTACTCCCGCTCGGCCCTCTCTATCTCGCGTCCGATGGACTCGATTCTCTGCCTCAACTCCCGGACGGCGCTTATCTCCTTCTTCTCCTCCTCGTAACGGGCGCGCATTCCCGCCTGCTCCTCGCGCGCCTCCTGCAGCTCCCTTCGCAGGCTTTTCAGCCGCTCGCCGCTCGCCGCGTCCTTCTCCCTCACGAGAGCGGCCTCCTCTATCTCCAGTTGCATAACCCTCCTGGACACAGCGTCCAGCTCCGCCGGCAGAGAGTCTATCTCGGTGCGGATCATCGCGCATGCCTCGTCCACCAGGTCGATGGCCTTGTCTGGCAGAAAGCGCTCGGTGATGTAGCGGTCCGACAGCACAGATGCTGCCACCAGGGCGTTGTCCCGTATCTTCACCCCGTGGTGAACCTGAAAGCGCTCCTTAAGGCCGCGAAGTATGGAGACAGTGTCCTCCACCGTCGGCTGCTCGACGAGTATCGGCTGAAAGCGGCGCGCTAGGGCCGCGTCTTTCTCGATTCGCTTGCGATATTCGTCGACCGTGGTGGCCCCGATGCAGTGAAGCTCCCCGCGAGCGAGCAGGGGCTTGAGCATGTTCCCCGCGTCAATCGCCCCCTCGGCCGCGCCCGCGCCTACAATCGTGTGCAGCTCGTCTATGAAGAGGATTATCCTGCCGTCGCTCTCCTTGACCTCGTTGAGCACGGCCTTCAGCCTCTCCTCGAACTCCCCCCTGTACTTCGCGCCGGCGACCAGGGACCCCATGTCGAGCGCGAAGATGGATCGGTCCTTCAGCCCTTCCGGCACGTCGCCGTTGACTATCCTGGCCGCCAGCCCCTCGACTATCGCGGTCTTGCCCACGCCCGGGTCGCCTATCAGCACCGGATTGTTCTTCGTCTTGCGGCTGAGTATCCGGATGACCCTGCGGACCTCCTCATCCCTGCCTATCACCGGATCCAACTTCCCGGCGCGCGCGGCCACGACGAGGTCCCTCCCGTACTTCTCCAACGCCTCGTAGGTGGCCTCGGGATCCTCGCTGCAGACCCGCGCCCTCCCGCGGACCTCGTTCAGCACCTCCAGGAACTTCTCCTCGCTCGCGCCAAGTTCCGCAAGCATGCGCCCCGCGGCAGTGGTCTTCCCCTCGTCTATGAAGGCGCCGAAAATATGCTCTACGGACACGTACTCGTCCTTGAGCTGTTCGGCCCGCTGCTGCGCCTTCACCATCAGGCGCGACAGTCGCTGCGAGATGTACACCTTGCCCGGCTCGGCTCCGGGGCCGGTAACCCGGACCCTCTTGGACAGCTCGTCCTCCAGCCGCCTGACCAGGCTCCTCGTGTCCACGCCCATGCGGACCAGCAGACGCGGTATCAGGCCGTCGGATTGCTCGACCAGGGCGAGAAGCAGGTGCTCGCCGTCAACCTCCGTGTGCCCGTATGTAACGGCCCTGTTCTGAGCCTCGGAGAAAGCCTCCCGCGATTTAGTTGTAAGTTTAGTGAAATCCATCGACATCACTCCTTTGACCATTATTAACCTTATAGATTATATCTGCTTTTACGCGATCAATAAAGAGTGATGCGGACCCACCGATGCCATATTTCTACGATTAAGTCGTATCTTCTCCAAATTTCTCCTGAATGCTCGCAGATCCTTCATTTTTACCTTTCCTCTCCCTTGAAATATAAGGCCCTTTGACGAATAATTGGTTTCATGGGAAGAGAGTGCGTTTCGCCCCGGCCTAATAGGGATGAAACCGAATCCAAGCTCGACAATGAATCGGTATGGCGCAAGTTCAACCAAAGTTTATGCGAGGAGGCGGACAATGAAGACGAGATTGACACGCAGTATTCTGAGCGGGGCGCTGCTGATCGCGCTTATGCTCCTCCCGGCGGCCTCGAGGGCCGATACACTGCAGGCCCTGGGAGACCTGGAGACCCCGTTCCTAGTGCTCCACCTGGAGAAGCTGGATGTCACGGCCGGCAGGCTGTCGGAATCGGGATTCGCGTTCGGCCTGCTGGACAGCGTCGAGGTGGAGAACAGAGACTCCATCCTCGAGTGGCTGAGAGGCCTTCCCGTCGCCTCCCTCTCCTTCGGGCTGGACTCGAACGGGATACATGGCGCAGTGGCCTTTCGGGAGGACTCGGAACGCTCGCACGAGATACTCTCAATCCTCTCCGAGGGGGAGGAGGCGAACGACGACCTGATAGCGGAGCTGTTCGGCAGGCCGGACGATGACGGCATGCGCGAGGCCTTCGACGTCACCGTGGAGCAGGACGAAGGCCTTTACTGGACAGAGACGGACGCGTACGGCATACTGTACAACCTGCTTGACGACTGGGAGTTTTTCGCCTCGATCGAGTCGAGTCCGACAGGCCTAATGCTGCTGCTTGGCTCCTCGCCGGATCAGGTGGAGAAGGCTCGAGAAGCCCTCGCAGGGGAGCTTTCCCTTGAGATAGAGAGGAGCACGGACGGAGACAGCTTCCTGCTCGTCGTCGATGACGGCGAC
>JAAYLU010000085.1 GCA_012521675.1 Synergistaceae bacterium
GCTCTGATCGGCGGGCGTGGCGCGATAGGGAAAGGTTATGCGCCCGGCGGGTACATCTTCGTCTCGGGGGAACCCGAGGGTATGAAGGCCCTGGTCCTTCTGTTCGAATTGCTGCTGGACCTGTCATCGGTCTTCGATTCGGCGGAGCGCAAGGGGTGGGACCTATTCTACGCGATAAGCGAAGAGCTCCGCTAGTTTGAGTCCATCCCGCTCTTCGTCGGTCTAAAAGAGGACGTGCTCATGGCGGGGATCATCGACGAAGAGGCATTGGATTCCGACCCGGAGACTGCCCGGGACTACGACGAAGCTCCCGGCACTCTTCTGTCGGCGAGGCTGGACATGGAATCTTTCTGGTCCACCCTGCTAGAAACCCTAACACCTGCCTTCGCATCGAACTACGAGGATGTCGGAGGCGACCGTGACGAGATCCTGGAGCTGGTTGAAGAGCTCGACCTGATCGACCTGGCCCGCACCATCGGCGAGGTCAAAAGGGTGAGGCTGCTGGCGGACTCGGATGGAAGGGTGGGTATCAGGCTGGAGACGGGAAAGGCCGACGTAGAGCTGGTGCGCTCGCTCGAGAAAGCGGTCTGGAAACTGCTCGAAGAATAGCTGATAGACAGAAGACAGGGGGCCTCCGCCGCTTAGAGGCGGGGGGCCTGGCAATTAATTGCCGATCGAGGCGTTTTCTGCGCTTTGACTGGAGATTACTGGTATAATCGCGAACAGGATCACCATATCGCCTCTTGAGGGCTCTCCTGCGGATCGGAGGACAATTGATCATGGCGCGAACGGATGCCGTCTACCTGCCAGAACATCTCATGGCTCGGCTTGACGGCATAAGAGAACACCCGCTGACGGTAATCGAAGCGCCATCCGGCTTCGGCAAGACGACATCCCTTCGCGAGTATCTTCGAGGATGTCCTCATTCACGCTCCTTATGGTATACGTGCCTGGGCGAGACATCGGCTGGTTCGTGGGCCGGCGTTTGCGACCTTGTGGAGAACGTGGATCCGACCGCCTCCCGGGGCTTGCGAGGTCTCGGCACGCCCGACCGGGACGCGGCCTCGGACGTCGCTGCGATCATGGCCGAGTGCCGATGCGACCGCGAGACTTTTCTGGTCGTGGACAACTACCAGCTTCTCAAAAGCGATTCACCCGCTGAGATAGTCAGCGCCTTCTCCCTCCACGGCGGCGATTCGCTGCGGATGGTATTCATCACCCAGAACATACCGGGCAATGCCACGTGGCACGCGTCGGGGATCTTCAAGCTTAACGCCGGCGATTATCTGTTCGACAGGGAGAGCGTGGGTCGCTTCTTCAGGCTCTCCGGGCTGCGCCCGACTTCGGCCGAACTCGACGCCGTTTTCGAGGCATCGGGCGGGTGGATCGCCTCGATCAAGCTGCATATGATGCACTACAGGCTGACAGGCGCCGTGGCGCCGGACGCGGATATGGACGAACTGATGAAGTCGACCCTTTGGAGCCGGATGACGAACCGCGACAGAAAGCTCCTTATGGGGGTCTCCCTCTTCGACAGGTTCACCCTTGAACAGGCGGGCATGATGATCGACGATTCCCCGGGCGAGGCCGATATCTCGGAGACCCTGAAGAAGAACGCATTCGTACCCTACGATTCATCCGAGGGTGTCTTTCACATGCACGGGATTCTTCAGGAATTTATCAGGCATCGCTTTGCAGAGACGCCCGAGGCATTTCAAACGGGGACATACGGCAGAGCGGGCCGCGCCGCCATGTCCACGGGAGACCTCTTCCAGGCAACAAAGTTCTTCCTCGAGACCAAGGACTACGAATCGATCCTCGGCATGCCCTTCACCACACAATTCTTCTACAACTTCCCGGATCGGAGCGTGATCGACCTCTTCGAGCGCCTCGTCGACGAATGCCCGAGGGAGGTTCTTGAGAGGAATCCAATGCCTCTTATCAGGTTCGGGCAGCAGTTCTTCCGAGACAGAAGAGGCGAAGCGTTCGCGAAAGTATCCGGGCTTTTGCGGGGGCTGATCGATGCTCCCGGCGCCCTCTCCGGCAAGGGGATGCTGCGCGTGAGAGGAGAGTTCAACCTGCTTTCGTCCTTTCCCCGCTTCAACGACATCGCAGCCATGAGCGAGTATCACAGGCTTGCCTACAAAGACCTGGAAATCCTCTCGGCCCCTCCCCGTTCCGAGGTCTTCGGCGGCGCCATGCCGTGGACGATGAGCGGCGCCTCCGTCCTGTTCCTCTACTGGAGGGAGAGCGGAACTCTGGATAAAACCCTGTCGGTCATGGACGACTGTCTCCCCTATTACGTGACATTGGCGGGCGGACACGGTGCGGGAGGACAGCATATTATGCGCGCCGAGTCGGCCCTCTCCCGCGGTGACGACACGACTTCGGAGATAATGGCCCGCTCGGCGCTGTACGAGGCTCACACCGCCGGACAGAGCGGCAACAGCCTGTGCGCCTGGCTGGTGCTGGCGCGTATCGCGGTGCTGCGCGGAGACGAAGGGATGTACAGCGAAGCCCGCAACAGCATCAGGAACGAAGCGTCAAGATCGTCCCAGAGGTCCATCGTGCGCATTGCCGACCTGTGCCTGGCGTACACGGATATTCTGCTGGGCAGGCTCGACAGCATCCCCCGGTGGCTTCACGACTTGGCTGGAATACGCAGGGCGGTGTACGCGGACGGACAGCCCTATGCCATCACCCTCCACGCAACGGCGCTGCTGTTGGCGGGACGCCACGATGAGCTCCGGTCCGTGGCGGAATACCTCATGTCCGTAGCCCGAAGAATGAACTACATACTGCCCCAGGTAGTCGTACAGGTGCTTCTCGCCTCTGCCGCATCCCGAGAAGGGCATCGGGCCGAAGCGGAGGCGTACCTTGAGGGCGCGTTCGCCCTGGCCCTGCCCGACATGGTCCTGATGCCTTTCGCGGAACAGGCGGACGCACTCGGCACCCTGCTCCGCCGCGAAAACACAAACTCGGATCTCCTGGCGTTATGCGAAAGACAGATGAGCGGGAGGGCCTCGATACTGGGAAAGCAGACGGCCGTCACGACCCTGAGCGCCAGGCAGACCGAAGTCGCGCTCCTGCTGAAGCAGGGGCTGACCATGATACAGATAGCTAAAAGGCTCGACATCTCCGAGAACACAGTCAAAAGCACCGTCAAGGCCATATACGAAAAACTTGGCGTTCACACGCGGGCAGAGTTGATAAAGACCCCGCTTTAACCCTCCCGAAGATCGCTTTTAGCCGAATACCACCCTAAAAACCACCCGTTCGGGTGATTCCACGCACCGGCGAACGGGTGTATTGTCTACCATGCCGGGGGGGTTATCCGGATATAATGCGCGAACGTCATGTGCCGCACAGGGAGGATTAAACCACGGCTTAGCGCATAACACGAGGAGGATGGTTCAATGAGGATAACGGGAGGGTGGTCGAGGATCTTGCTTGGGGCAGTGTCCCTTTGCGCCGCACTATCGATCTCCGCGGGATCCGCGTCTGTGGTGGCCGGCAACGAGTTTCTGGTCAAGGACGGGGTCGTGCAGGATGTGAACGAGGACGGGGATGTAGTATGCACCGAGACCAGGGGCGAGTCCCCCGAAGACTGGAAGGACCCTGAGAAGGGGCTTGAGACCGAAGAGATAGTGGTGCCGCTCCCCTCCACCTCGGGGAACACATTCCTGACGAGGGACCGAGATTGGTTCTGGACAAGGGACGGCAAGGAGGACGAGGCGCCAAGGCCCAACGGCCTGCAGGAGACCGAGATCGGGTGGATATACTGGCTTTTCATCAACCCGGATTCCGACGAGGCCTTGAAGGGAGAGCGCAAAGGGCTTCATCTTTACTCCGATTACACCCGAAGATACTCTTTCCTGCCCCTCGACGATATAGACAACGTGAACTGCATCCACTTCAGCCCCGACGGCAATAGGTTCCTGATCGAGGCGCCCGCCGAGGAGATTCTCATAAGCCTTTACACGCTCGCCGACCTAGAGCAGCGCTTCTCCACCAGGAAAGGGGCGACGCCGCCGCTGTGGGCCGACTTCGCGCGCTTCGTCTACTCGAAGTACGAGCCCGGGACTACCCGTGGAGCACCCGAGGGGTACTCCGACGAATGGTCTTCGATTTATATGTACGATGTGACGACCGAAGAGGAGACGCTCCTCAAGGCGGCCACGGAGACCTGCGACTACACCCTGCTCTACTTCAACGAGGACGGCGACATAGTTGCCTACGAGAGCAAAGTCGAGTCCCCCGAAGGGTGGAGCGACCCGGAGAACTTGGTCGAGACCAAGGAGATAGTCGTACCGGTGCCCGCCGCGGGTTAGCGCGGTGCGTCTTTCTATCTATTCCATGGAGGTTTTTCCATAATGAGACTTATGCGCAACACTATGTCTGCCCTTTCCCTGGTCGTGATAATCTTGTGCTCCGCAGTCGTCGCGCGGGCCGAGTACCTGGACGCCATAGCGGAAATGGAAGCCCCTTATTTCGTGTTTCACCTGCAGGACGTGGGGAGCACCGCCCGAAGGCTGAGCGAATCGGAGTTTTCAGGCATGTTTCTCAGCGACGTCGACGAAGGTGACGGCATCGCGAAGTGGCTCGGCGGCCTTCCACTTTCTTACATCTCCCTCGCGGGGAACCCGGAGGGCGTGCATGGGGGCGTCGCCTTTCTCGAGGGCGCGGACCGCTCCTTGGAAATACTCGACCTCATGGTCGAGGAGGAGGAAGTGGACGGCGAGCAGATCGCGGAGTTGTTCGGACTGCCCGACGACGAGTCCCTGCGCGATAACTTCGCCTTCTCCGCAGAGATGGTCGACGACGGGCTTTACATGATCGAGACGGATACCGGCGGAATCCTGTACGAGCTATTGGGCGACTGGGAGTTCTTCGCCTCCGCGGAGGTGGGGGCGGACGGCACTATGCTCCTCGTGGGGTCGTCGCCGGAGCAGGTGGATGCGGCGCGCCGTGCGTTCGCATACGGAGACGCCCTTGAGTTCGAGAGACGCACCGAGGGAGGCAGTTTTCTGCTCGTCGCCGACGACGAGGATGGCATCATAAGCGAGACTCTTGCCGAGGAGTTCGACGCCCAATTCGAGCCGAATGCACCTTTTTCTTTCGAGCTCTCCCTTGAGCTCCCTGGGGACGGGATCGAACTGTCGCTTCGCCACAACCTGCTCGAGGTATTGACGGGAGACGCCGGTGGACTGGATGTGCCAGAGCTGGACGCATCGGGGCTCAAATACGGAGGCGGCGCGCCCTTCTTCAGCGCGATAGGCGCCCTCCCCCTGACGGGCGAGATGGCCTTCGAGATCCTCAAGGTGCTCGTCGACGCGGACGACGATGACGAGGAGGAGCTTATCGAGGGACTCAAGTCGGAGGGCATCGACTTGGACAAGCTTGCCTCCGCAGTCCGCTTCTTCGGCGCCGTGATAGGCGGACATGGCGCGATTGGTTCGGAGTACGCACCGGGCGGATATGCGTTCGTCTCCGGAGATCCGAAGAGCATGAAGGCGCTGGCCCCTCTCTTCGAGAAGCTGATAGGGCTGTCCCCTGTGCTTGAGCAGGTGAAGCGCAAGGGGTGGGATCTCTTCTTCACTCCGAACGAGTATTACCAGGAGGAGAATCCCATGCCGGTATTCGCCGGGCTGAGAAAGGGCGTGCTGATGGCCGGAGTTATCGACGACGAGGAGCTGGAGACGGACCCCGACATAGCATGGGGCGAGGTCTGCGACAGCGGCCCCGGAACGCTTTTCCTCGCAAAGCTGGACATGGAGTACCTCTGGTCAACCCTGATCAACTGTCTTACTCCGGACTTCATGGCCGGCCTCGAGGAGATCGGCGTGGATACAGACGATATCATCGATGCGCTGGAGGACCCGGCCCTGATGAGCCTGATTCACTCGGCCCAGGAGGTTTTGAGCGTGAAGCTGCACGTGGACGCCGAGGGAGGGGTCGATCTCAAGCTGGAGACAAGAGAGGTCGGCAACAAGCTGACTCGTTCCCTGAACAGGGCGATTAAGAAACTGGCCAGGGGACGCTGATGATACCCGCCAAGGGGCGGCGCAGGCTTCAAAATAATTTAAAAGGAGCTGTTGAACGTATGAAGAGGTGCATCCTGGCCTTGGCACTGCTGCTCGCGGCGCTCCCGGCCGGAGTCCCGGCGTTCGCCGATGAGGAGTGGGCCGACTACGAGAATGAAAGGTTCGGCTATTCCATTCAGTACCCGGTCATCTATAGCAAGATCAAGGAGTCGGACAACGGGGACGGAGTTTGGATGAGCGCGCGCGGCGGCTACGAGCTGACCCTGTCAGGGGGGTACAACGTATTGGAGCAGACTGCGGAAGAGATATTTGCCGATAGGCTGGAGGAGGTCTCTCACCTGGTCTCCGATGCCAACGGATGCGACGATGATTGGTACAGGCTGGTCTACAGCGACGATGGCGGCAAAAGCGGCAAAGAGCGCTACTTCCACGAGTTCGGCAGGGTCGACGAGGAGAGCTGGGCCTCCTTCATACTGGTATACCCCGCCAAGGAGGTGAAGCGATTCGCGCGGATCGCCGCGGTCATGGAGGACAGTTTGCGACTGGCAGGCGACGAGGAGTATGAACATGAAGGGGAGGGCATTCGAACCGAGGCCTACACGATCGAGGACGGGGAGCTGCTCTTCGGCGGAGAGCCATTGGAGTGCGAGATAAACGACGTACCGGACTGGCTCGACAACGGAATTTCGCACTGGGTCGTCATAGGCCCCGAGATGTCGGAGCAGGTGGCAGAGGAGGAGACCGGAATCTGGTTCTTCAACGAGGACGGCGACTTCATGAGCTTTATCCCTCTCGACAGCGAGTACGAGTTCCCGCAGATATACTGGAGCCCGGCTCAGGACAGGCTGGCATTGATCCGCGGCGGCACGAGGCCGGACCTGTTCCTTGAGATATACGGCGAGGGGATGGAGAAGACCGCCAAGTTCGGATGCCTCAGCGAAAGCGCCGAGTGGCTGGAGGACGGAATGAGGCTTGTCTACACCAGGATAGACGCAATACGTGAAAACGGGACTTACCCGGGTCGCTCCTACGGCTTCAAGTTCTCCGTGGTGCTGTACGACTCGGCGCTGGAGGAGGAGATAATACTGAAGGAGGCAGGTGACAAGGCCAACTACGTTCTCTCCGGGGTGGACGGCGATGAGATAGTGATAACCGAGAGCTACGTGAAGTCGCCCAAGGATTGGAAGGACATGGAAATGGTGAGGGAACGCGAAATCCGCGTTCCCGTCCCCGCAGCGGGTTAGATCATGAGACAGGGCCTCCGCGAACACTGCTATTTTTCTGAAAAGCTGATGAACAGACTGGCCGGTGCGTCTTGCCATCCGGTCACAGTAGTGGAGGCCCCCTCTGGTTTCGGCAAGACCACCGCGGTCAGGGAATTCCTGCGGAGAACCGGCGGCGACGCCCGCCAAAGCTGGTACACCTGTTTTGGAGAACAGCCTCGAAAGGCCTGGGAGAGGATCTGCCGCCTGTTCGACGGGGTAGACCTGGAGACGGCGGCGGAACTTAGAAGCTGCTATCCGCACTCCTTCGACGACATCGCCAGGCTGTCCGAGGTCGTGAAAAACTGCCGCTGCGAGGGAGAGACCTACCTTGTGGTGGACAACTTTCAGCTCTTCGACAACGAACTGTCGGGCCGACTGCCCCTCGCATTCGCCGATGCTTCCACGGAGAACCTGCACATGATATTCATCACTCAGCCGCTGCCGTCACCCGAGTTTACCGATCACGCCGATATCCTGAGGCTGGGCACGAGGGATTTCTTCTTCGACAGGGAGAGCACGGCCCGTCTCTGTCGCCTTAAGGGAGCCAGGATGTCCGAGCGCGAACTCGACAGGGTGCAGAGCGTTACGGAGGGCTGGGTATCGGCTATCCTGCTTCAAGCCTCCGTCCACAAGGAGACCGGCGCTCTGGCGGATGTGCGCGACATGGACTCGCTGGTCTCGACCGCCGTGTGGAACAGACTCGACGAATCGGAGAGAGATCTGCTTGCGTCTCTGACGCTGCTCGAATCCTTCACAATCGACCAGGCGACCCTCATAAGCGGTGAGCCCGAGCTTCACGAAGGGCTTCAGAGGCTGATAAGCGACGGATTTTTCATTCAGTATGTGTCGGACAAGGGCGTCTTCTCAATTCACGCAGTTTTAGGCGGCTACCTCGAA
>JAAYLU010000086.1 GCA_012521675.1 Synergistaceae bacterium
CTTCCTCCTTCTGCATTGAGATATAAAGGGGAGCATACTACCCCTTTACCTTGAGCGCCCCGACCGAGGCCTTAAGGGCCTCCTCAAGACGCGCCGTCATCGTGTCCATCTCCTCTCCAGTTACGGTGAGCGGAGGCGCAAAGAGGAACTGGTCCCCCGCCACCCCTCCGATCTGCCCGGTGCCCGGATAGATCACGAGTCCGCGCTTCATGCACTCCTCGGTGACGACCGCCGCCGCCTTCATCGCAGGCGGGAACGGGGACTTGCTCTCCTTGTCCGAGACAAGCTCTATCCCCCGCATCATGCCAAGGCCGCGCACCTCTCCGACTATCGGGATCTCCTCCAGGGAGGGTATCCTCTCCTCGAACCTCCTGCCCATTGCCACGGCGTTTTCAAAGACGTTGTTCTTCTTCATGTACCTGATGGTCGCTGTCACGGCCGCCGCTGTAACCGGGTTGCCGTTGTATGTGAAGCCGTGCTGGAAAGCTCCGCTTCCGTCCCTGATCCTCTCCGCGATCCCCTTTCTGACGATCATCGCGCCCACCGGAGCGTACCCTCCGGACAGAGCCTTGGCGGAGCAGATGATGTCCGGGACCACGTCCCAGTGCTGGGTGCAGAAGGGCTTTCCCGCCCTCCCCATGCCGCTCATGATCTCGTCGGCCACCAGCAGCACATCGTACTTCGTGCAGATCTCGCGCACTATCGGCCAGTACTCCTTCGGTGGATTCAGAGCGCCCACGGTGGAGCCGACCACAGGCTCCGCGAAAAAGGCCGCGACCGACTCGGCCCCTATGCGCAGGATCTCGTCCTCCAATGAGTGAGCGCAGGCGACGCCGCACTCCGGATACTTAAGGTTGAACGGACAACGGTAGCAGTAGTGAGCCTGGATCTTCGGCGCCTCGAGGAACAGCGGAGCGAATATACGCCTCCTGCCCATGTTCCCGGCGAGCCCCATCGTGCCGGTGGTGCCCCCGTGGTAGGAGTTCCAGCGGGCGACCATCCTGAACTTGCCCGACCCGGGCCCGTCGCGCTCCACGAAGTACTGGCGCGCCATCTTCATCGCGGACTCGATCGCCTCGCTTCCCCCGCTGACGAACCATACGTAGTCGAGGTCTCCCTGGGTCAACGACGCGACCTCGGCGGCCGCCTCGACCGAGACTTTGTTGTTCCACCTTGATGGATGAGCGAACTCCATGGTCAGAAGCTGCTCGTGGATGGCGTCGGCCACCTCCTTCACTCCGTGCCCTATATTCGACAGCAGAGCTCCGCAACAGCCATCCATGTAGGCGTCGCCCTTCTCGTCGTACAGATAAACCCCCTCTCCTCGCACGGCAGTCCTGAGTTTTCCCTTGAAGTTCCTAGGTATCAGATGTCCCAGATCCACTTGGCGCCAACTCCTTTCACCGCTCGTTTGAAATACCGGCTCTATACTCTTGTTTCACCGGCGCTTTCTGCTGAATGTAGACCTCCTCCTCCTCCCAACGCTTCTCCAACATCGACAGCTTTCGGGTGACGTCGTCCCCCAGACGCTGAGCGACACTGAGAATCAGGCAGTTCAACACGCTCATGGGCGCGGCGAACGAATCGATAAAAGAAACCGGCCGGTACGGTACCGCCACCGTGTACTTGGACCTGACCGCCAGCGGACTCGCCATGTCGTCCGTAATGGACGCGGTGGTCAGGCCGAGCTTCGACGCCGTCTCGAGGACTTTCACGGTCCACGCGGAATAGCGGGGAAAGCTTATCCCCAGGACGAGACCGTCGCGGGGCGAGTTCAACAGCATCTCAAAGGGCATATCCGGGCTGATGCTCTTCACGTTCGGCAAGATCCAGGACAGGTAGAACTGGAGGTAGTATGAGAGAGAGTACGAGCTTCTGTAACCTGCCAGGTAGACCGCCCCCGCGGAGGCTATCGCCTCTCCCAGCCTCTTGACGTCCTCGAAGGAGACGGACGAAAGGGCCATGTCGATCGTACCCATGTCCTTGTGCAGGGCCCGTTCGAAGTAGTCCTGCTCCTGCGATGCGCCGTACTCCCTTATCCTCTCCAGGGTCGACAGCCTGTCGAGCAGCAGGCCGCTCATGGCGCCTCGGAGCTGGTGATAGCCGGAGAACCCCAGCAGGTGAGCAAGACGAATGACAGTCGTCTCGCTGACGCCCACCATCTTCCCAAGCTGGGACGCCGTCAAAAATGCGGCGTCGTATGGGTTTTCGATGATATAGCCGGCGACCATCCTTTGTCCCGGAGTCATCTGTCGTAATTTCGAAGCGATCAATCCTTTGAGCATAGGCCCTCCTTGAAGGATATAATGCACTACCAATCGAGATATGAAGTATTTCCTTCACGGATAATAATTGAAGTACTTCCCTTTGTCAAATATCGCCGAGCGTTAAATTTTTTACAAAAGAACGGGGCCCCGCGGAGTTGTCCGCAGGGCCCCTTGCATCCCTTTGTCTATTACCGGGTCTGATAATGAGCTAAGATAAGGTTGATCAGCTCCTGTTTTTTAATTCGTCCTGGAAACGAAATCCCGCTGCTACTGGCAAATTCTTTCAGCGCCGGCACGGTCGCCGCGCTCAGATTCTCCTGGTCGTACGGACCATCCTTGTTGAACTCGCGCTTGGCCGCCCTCTTCCGTGACGCCGGCTTCGCGGATGCGACAGAGGACTCTATCGAGTCCCGGGTCTTGCGCAGGGCCTCCTCCAGCTGCTCCAAGGTCGCGCACTTCGCCACCGCCCTCTCGATCGACGTCAACCTGGAGGCAATCTCTTCGAACGCAGACTCATCAAGTCCCCCCGCGGAGTCGCTCTCCATCCTGCTTTTCGTCTCTGTCGAGCGCAGGATGGTCAGCTGTCGCTCCACCACCCCGGCCGACTCCGGCTCTATGATGTAGGAATTGACCATCTCACCCGCCCTCGGGTCCTTCTCCCTGGCCCTCACGGCAGCCCAGTACTCCAAGCGCCGGCCCACCACCTCGTAGGTCATCGGGCCGGACGGAAGAAGCACCAGCGGTTTCACCAACCCGCCGCTCCTGAGGATCGAGTCCGCCAGCCTCTCGACTACCTCCGGGTCGAACTCCGACCTCGCACCGGCGCATCTTATGCTCTTCACATCCACCAAAAAGTGTCTCACTGTCAAACTCCCGCCTTTTCCAGGACTTCGTCCGCAAGCATCTGGAAGTCAACGGCGGCCTGCTTGGCCGACGGGGAGACCTCCTCCTTGCAGAAATCAAAGATCGACTTCGGGTCCGGTATGTCCATCTCCTCCTGCCTCTTGGTGCGGCTGAGCGCCGTTGCCAACGGCATTCTCTCGAAAATCACGCTGTCCATGAGGGAGAAGCCGTACCTCTCCACGACCGACTGCTTCTGCCTCGGAAGGGTGAACTTGATGAACTGGTGGTTTGTGGATATCTTCGACGGCAGAACGCCGAAAACACCAAGCGGTTCTCGGTGGATCGTCCATCTGAACTCGTTCACGTCTCGGACAAACTGTTCGACATTGGTCAGCCCCTGGTTGGCGAAGGGCCTCAGATCGGACGGTATGATCAGGTAATCCGCCGTGGCCAGGGCGATCTCCGCGTAGAGGTCCCTGGAAGGGGGCGCGTCGATTATGACGAAATCGTAATCGTCCCGAACGTTGTCGAGCTTGGTCATGAGGCGAGACCTGCAGGCGGAGATCTGGGTGAGCTTGTACTGGTGGTTGGTTAGGTCTATATGCGAGGGGATCACGTCTATCTCCGGGGTGTTGAACGAACTCGACTCGCGGACCACGTCCGGGATGAAGTCGAAGTCCCCCGAGCCAAGGATATGGTAGACGTACTTGTCGATGATGTCGTCCTCCTCCTCGAACTGGAACTTGAGCAGCCCCACCGCGAAGGTGGCGTTGGACTGGGCGTCCATGTCCACCAGCAGCACACGAAGGCCCCTGTTCCTGAGGGCGGCCGCGAGGTTGACCGATATGGTCGTCTTGCCGACTCCCCCCTTGTTGTGGTAGACGGCGATGATCTTCATCCCGCCCCCCTCCCGCTCTGGCCCGGGAATCACGGTCGCGTCGCTCGACGCCTCCGGGGGCTCGTCACTCCCCTGCAGGGTTCCCGCCGGCTCGGGCACCGGCTCTGGTTCAGACATCGGCTCGTCGTTAGCGGGCGCCTTTTCAGGTTCGCCCTCATCCTGATCCGCCGAGTCTTCGGCCGAAAGCGTGTCCGTCTCGACTTTGCTCGCCGCTGCAAGGCCGAGGAGCGTCCTCAGCTCCTCGGTCCTCGAGGGGATCTCTTCCTCGGTGCATTGAAAGGATAGCTCTATCCCCCCTCCGGGGGCCCTCTCGTACACCCTCAGCTCAAGACCGTTCGTAAGAAGGCCGCTTCTGGCCTTCAGATAATCGATGTAGCGCCCGAGCTTTCGCAGCGAATCACTCTTGAAGCCCACGGGCGCTACGGCCACCACGACCGTTCCGTCCCTGTCGCGCCGAGTCGACCGCATCATGAAAAGCCCCCGCAAGAACATCTCGATGTCCAGTTGAAAATCCGCGATCCTCGCCCTTCCCGGCCCCTTCCCCTCCGGGACGTCCAGCTGCGGAAGCAGCGTGCTTTTGACGAACTTCGACAGCACATCCTTCTTTCTTCGGTATACCTTCGTCCGAACGGCCAACCATATCTCCTCCCAAGGCGAAAAAACGTCCGTCAAAATCACTGCGGCCAAGGTTTCATCCATAGGCCCGACAGTGCGTCCCTCATTATCGCGCCCGCTCAGGAACGGCGAAGGATCCACCGCCCTCCTGCAATTATAACTTAAAGAGCCGCACATACATTCCGCGGACAAGCGACGAGGACTCACCTCTGTAATCCCGAGGAGCAGCGCAGTTTCTTGTCATCACGGGCACAGAAAAAAGAAGCCCCTTCTCCGGAGCTTCTTTTCTAGATCATCTCGGTACGCTGATTGACGAAAAAAGTATGGTGGGCCTACCTGGACTCGAACTGCCGCCGTGGACCGTTCGTGTGACCGCTATAACGCCCTTCATTTATATTCTGTTGTACGGTCCTTTGTACGGTCGTGGATCAACTCGCGTCCGCTGCATCGCCATCGGTGTCTTGCGACGGCTTGCGCGCATTTTGGCCGATAGAGAGCGCGGCTATGTGC
>JAAYLU010000087.1 GCA_012521675.1 Synergistaceae bacterium
CGAGCGCGGTCAGGTATTGGCCAAGCCCAACTCCACCCAGTCCCACACCAGGTTCAAGGCGGAGGTCTACGTGTTGAAGAAGGAGGAGGGCGGTCGTCACACCCCGTTCTTCGCCGGCTACAAGCCTCAGTTCTACTTCCGTACGACGGACGTCACGGGTGGTATCAAGCTTCCCGAGGGAGTCGAGATGGTGCTTCCGGGCGACAACGCCACCTTCGAGGTCGAGCTGATAGTTCCGATCGCCATGGACCAGGGTCTCAGGTTCGCGGTTCGCGAGGGCGGCCACACGGTCGGCGCGGGCGTCGTCACCGAGATTATAGAGTAGCCCCTGAAGGGGGAGATGGAATTGGCAAAAAAAATCCGCATCCGTTTGAAGGCGTTCGATCACAGGGTGCTCGACAACTCCGCGTCTCAGATAGCCGAGACGGCTGACAGGAGCGGCGCGAAGGTGTCCGGCCCGATACCCCTTCCCACGGAGATAAACAAGGTGACTATTCTGAAGTCCCCTCACAAGGACAAGGACGCGCGGGAGCAGTTCGAGACGCGCACACATAAGCGCCTGATCGACATAATCAATCCGACGCAGAAGACGATGGACGCGCTTATGCAGCTGAACCTTCCTTCTGGAGTGGATATCCAGATCAAACTGTAGGGGAAGCTCTGAGCTGAAAGGAGTTGGAAGTGCAGTGAGCATAGGAATTCTGGGTAAAAAGCTTGGCATGACCCAGATTTACAACGAGAACGGACAGGCGGTTCCCGTCACGATAATTCAGGCCGGCCCGTGCCCGGTGGTGGATATTAAGACACCGGACAGGGACGGTTACAGCGCCCTCGTCCTCGGCTTCGGCGATCAGAATCCGAGGAGGCTCAACAGGTCGAAGAGCGGCCTGTTCGAGAAGGCCGGGATCGAGCCCAAGAGGACCCTGCGTGAGTTCAGAGTGGATTCGCTCGACGAGTATTCGATCGGCCAGGAGATAAACGTCACCCTCTTCGAGGAGGGCGAGATAGTTGACGTCTCCGGTATCAGCAAGGGCAAGGGCTTTGCAGGAGTTATGAAGAGGCACGGTTACGGAGGTTCCCATGCGAGCCACGGTGCATCCCTGGTGCACAGGCACGCGGGCTCCATCGGCGCCAGCGCCTACCCCGGCAAGGTCTTCAAGGGCAAGAAGATGGCCGGCAGAATGGGCAACGAGAAGGTCACGGTTAAGAACCTCATGGTCGTTGCCGTGGACTCCGACAATAACCTCATTCTTGTCAAGGGCGCGGTGCCGGGAGCTAGGAACGGCCTGCTCACCCTTCTCAAGAAGGGCTAGTCGGTCGATAAGGAGGCCGGATACAATTATGCCTACCATAAAACTGGTCAACTTCCAGGGAGAGACTGTGGGAGAGGTTCAGCTGTCCGACAGCGTCTTCGCGATACCAGTGCACATCCCGGCGATGCACCAGGTGGTGGTCGCCCAGCTCGCCAATGCGAGACAGGGAACTCACTCCACCAAGATGCGCGGCGAGGTCCGGGGCGGCGGAAGAAAGCCCTGGAGACAGAAGAAGACCGGGCGAGCACGTCACGGTAGCAGGCGCTCCCCGCTCTGGAAGGGCGGCGGAGTTGCGCACGCGCCCAAGCCAAGGGACTACAGTCAGAAGGTCAACAAGAAGGTGAGGCGACTCGCGATAAAGAGCGCCCTCTCCCTGAAGGTCAGGGACGACCTGATGACACTGGTGGACTCTTTCGATCTCGACAGGCCCTCGACCAGGGGGATGATCGAGTTCTTCGACGCGGTGAACGCCCGGAAGCCGCTGATCGTGCTTCCCGAGGGGAACGAGACGGTCGTCAAGTCCGCTCGCAACGTCCCGGGCGCCAAGGTGATAAACGTAAGGAACATCAACGTATACGACCTGCTCAACGCCGGAACCCTGATAACCACGCCGGAGGTCGTATCCAGGCTCGAGGAGGTGTATGCCGGATGAACCTCGTTGCTCACGATATAATAATAAGGCCGATAATCACCGAGAAGAGCAGCGGCCTCATGGAGCTGAACAAGTACACCTTCGAGGTTCACAGGTCGGTGAACAAGATCCAGGTTCGCAAGGCGGTCGAGGAGGTCTTCAAGGTCAAGGTGACGGGCGTTCATATCATCAACGTCCGCGCCAAGCCGAAGAGGATGGGGGTCTTCGTAGGGAGGACCCGCTCCTGGAAAAAAGCGATAGTCAGCCTTGCTCCCGGAGAGCGCATCGAGTTCTTCGAAGGCGCGAGCGTTTAGCGGAAGGAGAAAGAAGCAATGGCTATCAAGAAATTCAAGCCCTACACTCCTGGTCGCAGGTTCATGGCCATAGAGAAGAAGGACGATCTCTCGAAGAAGGATCCGGAGCGCTCCCTTCTGTCGCCCATCAAGAAGTCGGGGGGCAGGAACAACCGCGGCAGGATCACGATGCGCCACAGGGGCGGCGGGGCGAAAAGGCGCTACAGGATAATAGACTTCAAGAGAAACAAGCTCTCCGTCCCGGGAGTCGTAGCGGCGATCGAGTACGATCCCAACAGGAACGCCAGGATTGCCCTGATCAACTACGTGGACGGCGATAAGCGCTATATCATAGCGCCGAAGGGCATATCCGTCGGCGACACGATAACCGCCGGTCCCGAGGCCGACATCAGGCCCGGCAACGCGTTGAAGCTGAAGGACATACCCGTCGGTACGACCATCCACAATATAGAGCTCATACCCGGAAGGGGAGCTCAACTCGTGAGGGCGGCGGGTACGTCGGCCCAGCTGATGGCCAAGGAGGGCAAGTATGCCTTCATCCGCATGCCGAGCGGGGAGCTGCGCCTGATCCTGCAGGAGTGCATGAGCACCATAGGGCAGGTCGGCAACGAGGACTACGAGAGCATCACCTTCGGGAAGGCCGGCAAGACCCGCTGGCACGGAAGACGCCCCAAGGTGCGCGGCGTGGTCATGAACCCCGTCGACCACCCTCTCGGTGGCGGCGAGGGCAGGAGCAAGTCGAACAAACACCCGGTATCCCCGTGGGGAACTCCCGCGAAGGGGTACCGCACCAGGAAGAAGAAGCCGTCCGACAAGATGATCGTGCGGCGTCGGTACGAAAAGTAAGGAGGGACACTGGATGGCTCGTTCCAGGAAGAAGGGGCCGTATGTGGATCAGAAGCTGCTCCGCAGGATAGAGGACATGAACGAAGGAGCGCCTAAGAGGGTCATGAAGACCTGGTCCCGCAGATCGACGATCGTCCCGGCCATGATAGGCCACACGATCGCGGTCCACAACGGACGAATCCACATCCCCATCTACATAAGCGAAAATATGGTCGGACACAAGCTCGGAGAGTTCTCCCCAACCCGCAAGTTCGGTGGACATGCGGGGCAGGAGCGCTCCTCGAGGGTGAGGTAGGGGGTAGTGGCGATGGAAGCAAAAGCCGTTGCCCGGCAGGTGAGGATATCACCGGACAAGGTGCGCCGCGTGCTGACCCTGATCCGCGGGAAGGACGTCGGAGAGGCGATGAACACCCTCCGATACAGCCCGCAGAAGGCCGCGAAGATAATAGGCAAGGTGCTGCAGAGCGCGGTTGCCAACGCGGAGCACAACTACGGCATGGATACGGACAGGCTGCGCATTGTGGCAGCGATGGCGGACCAGGGTCCGGTGATGAAGCGTTTTCGCCCGGTCTCCATGGGAAGGGCTCACCCCTACCGCCACCGTACGAGTCACGTGACTGTCATAGTCGCTGAACGGTAAGGAGGGGGAACTCATGGGACAGAAAGTTCACCCAATCGGTTTTAGGCTTGGAGTGGCCAGCGAGTGGGAGTCCAAGTGGTACGCGGGCGGCAAGGACTACGCCAAGAATATCCACGAGGACATCAAACTCCAGAAGTACATAGAGCAGAAGTGGAGTAACGCGGGAATATCCCGCATAGAGATTGAGAGAGTCGGGCATGTCATCCGCTTCACGATTTGGACCTCCCGGCCGGGTGTAGTCATAGGACGCGGCGGGCAGGAGATCCAGGCCATGAAGGACGAGCTCCAGGAGATGACCGGAGCGAAGATCATGATCAACGTCCAGGAGATCAAGAACCCGGACGTGGAGTCCAAGCTGGTCGCTGCGAGCGTCGCCTCGGCCCTCGAGAGAAGGGTCTCCTTCCGCCGGGCCATGAAGCAGTCGATCTTCCGTGCCATGAAGTCGGGAGCGAAGGGGATCAAGATCTCCTGTGCTGGACGCCTCGGAGGGGCGGAGATCGCCCGCACCGAGTGGTACAACGAGGGACAGCTGCCCCTATCGACGATCAGGGCGGACATCGACTACGGCTTCGCCGAGGCGAAGACCATGTATGGCATTATCGGAGTCAAGGTCTGGATCTTCCGCGACAGGGAGAACGAGCGCCCCATGCAGACCGGGAGACCGGGCAGGGGGCCGCGCCAGGACAGGTCCAGGCAGAGCCGCGGCTCCGGGAGGGGGTAGGTCGACATGTTGATGCCCTCGAGGATGAAGTACAGGAAGCCCTTCCGCAGGCCGCTGAAGGGCAAGGCAAAGGGAGGCACGTACGTCGCCTTCGGCGAGTACGGCTTGCAGTCCCTTGAATGCGCGTGGATCACCGCCCGCCAGATAGAGGCCACTCGCGTGGCCATCTCTCGAAAGATGAGGAAGGGCGGAAAGATTTGGATCCGCATCTTCCCCGACCATCCGTTCACCAAGAAACCTCTTGAGACGAGGATGGGCAAGGGAAAGGGCGCCACGGAGTTCTGGGTGGCGCCTGTGAAGCGGGGAAGGATAATGTTCGAGATCGCCGGAGTCCCCAGGGAGACAGTGGTAGAGGCGTTCCGCACCGCGTCTCACAAGCTTCCGGTAAAGGTGCGCCTTGTTGAGAGGGAAGGCTTTGGTGGTGAATGAAGATGGAGAGCAAGAATTTACGCGATCTCACAATCGACGAGCTGAACGAGAAGCATCGGCAGTACAAGGAAGAGCTGTTCAACCTCCGTTTTCAGAACGCGATAGGCCAGCTCAAGAACACAAACAGGATAAAGGATGTCCGAAAGACGATCGCGCGTGTGCTTACGATCGTGCGTGAGAAGCAGATGGCCGGCGATCTACCCGCCGGAAGGAGGTAGCCCCAATGGAAGAGCGGAAGCCTCACCGCAAGGTCCGCACCGGTACGGTCGTCAGCGACAGGATGGACAAGAGCGTGACGGTCAGGGTCGAGCGGTATGAAAAACACCCCCTCTACGGCAAGAGGATCAGAAGGGCGAAGAAGTACATGGCTCACGACGAGAAGAACGAGTGCAGGGTCGGCGACCTCGTGACCATAGGCGAGACCCGCCCTCTCAGCAAGAGAAAGTGCTGGGAGCTTCTTGAGATAGTGCGCAAGGCACCGGTCTTCGACGAAGTCACGGAGAGCGGCGGGGAGGCGTAGACGATGATCAGGTTTACGACTGTTCTTAACGTCGCGGACAACTCCGGCGCCAAGAAGCTGTTCTGCATCCAGGTCCTCGGGGGCAGCGGACGCAAGTACGCGTCTATCGGCGACCTCATCGTGGCATCGGTCAGGGAGGCCATCCCCAACAGCAACATCACCAAGGGGACGGTCGTCAGAGCCGTCATAGTCAGGACAAAAAAGGAGATCCGCCGTGTGGACGGCACCTACGTCCGTTTCGACGACAACGCCGCGGTGATCATCGACAACAACGGCGACCCCAAGGGCACCCGAATTTTCGGGCCAGTGGGCAGGGAGCTGAGGGCGAAAAAGTATATGAGGATCCTCTCCCTGGCCCCGGAAGTCGTCTGATGGAGGGTTTGGCATTATGAGCAAGATGAGGCTTAAAAAGGGCGACCGGGTAAAGGTCATCTCCGGCAAGGACGCGGGCAAGGAGGGTAAGATCCTTCGCTACATCCGCGCCAGGGACCTTCTGCTGATCGAGGGAGTGAACATGGTCTCGAAGCACGTCAAGCCGTCGCAGAAGGATCCGAGGTCCGGCATCGTCAAGCAGGAGGCGCCGATATATGCCTGCAAGGCCATGCTCGTCTGTCCTGCGTGCGGCGCGGCCACCCGCGTAGGCCGGGGCTTTCTTGAGAACGGCAAAAAAGTGCGCATTTGCAAGGCCTGCGGCGAGATCGTGGACCATGTGTAAGGAGGTAGCGTGAATGGCCCCCCGGCTGCAAGAAAAATTTAGAAACGATGTTTCGCCCAAGCTGGCGAAGGAGTTCGGGTACAAGAACACGATGCAGATTCCGCGCGTCAAGAAGATAGTCATCAACATCGGAGTGGGCGACGCGAAGCTTGACATCAAGTTCATGGACGCTGCGATGGCGGAGCTTGGCGCCATCACCGGTCAGCGTCCGTTGCTGAAGAGAGCGAAGAGATCCATCGCCGGATTCAAGCTGAGAGAGGGGATGCCCGTGGGATGCTCCGTGACCCTCAGAGGCGACCGCATGTGGGAGTTCCTCGACCGGCTCGTCACTCTGGCGCTCCCCGCGATAAAGGACTTCCAGGGAGTACCGCGCCGTGGATTCGATGGAAGGGGCAACTACAACCTGGGGCTCAGGGAGCAGCTCATCTTCCCCGAGATCAGCTACGACCAGGTCATCCGCACGCGGGGCATGAACGTCTCCATCGAGACGACGGCGAACACGGACGAGGAAGCCCAGGCGCTTCTGCGCGAGCTGGGATTCCCGTTCTCAAGATAGAAGGGGGAGACGAGAATGGCAAGAAAGGCAATCAGGCACAAGGCGACGCTGCCCCCGAAGTTCTCGGTGCGAAAGTACAACAGGTGTCCGCTGTGCGGCCGTGTCCACTCGTACATGAGGAGGTTCGACATGTGCCGCTGCTGCTTCCGAAAGCTCGCCCGCGAGGGGAAGATACCCGGCGTCGTCAAGTCGAGCTGGTAGAGCTTCGGACTGAAGGGGGAAAAAAGGAATGTACGTCAACGACCCTATAGCTGATATGCTCACGCGTGTTCGAAACGCGAACATGGTCTTCCATGAGAGCGTCGACGTGCCGTCGAGCAAGCTGAAGATGGAGATCGCCCGTATCCTGAAGGAGGCGGGCTACATAAAGAACTACAAGGTGATCAACGACCCGAAGAAGCCCTATGCCACGATACGGCTGTACCTCTCGTACGGCCCCAACCGCGAGAGGGTCATCCAGGGGCTGCGCCGCATCAGCAAGCCCGGCAGAAGGATCTACGTGGGTCACGCGGACCTGCCCAAGGTCATGGGCGGATTCGGCATCGCCGTGATATCGACGCCCAAGGGGCTGAAGACCGACTCCGAGGCCGGACAGCTGGGCCTCGGCGGCGAAGTCCTCTGCTACGTCTGGTAAGGAAGAGGTGGAGTAGATGTCTAGAATCGGACGAAGGGCCATACCTCTTCCATCCGGCGCCGTTGTGACGGTCGAGGACGGAGTGATCGTCGCGAAGGGCCCGAAGGGGCGCCTTCAGACGCCAATGGTGCCCGGAATCGACCTGGCCGTAGAGGACGGCGTCGTCAAGGTATCGAGGCTCGACGACGAGAAGCAGACGAAGGCCTTTCACGGCATGATCAGGGCCCTCGTAGCCAACATGGTCACCGGCGTGAGCACCGGCTTCAAGAGAAACCTCGAGATTGTCGGAGTAGGATACAGGGCGCAGATGCAGGGTAAGAAGCTGATCCTCAACCTGGGTTACTCAAACCCGGTGGAGTACGAGGCGCCCGAGGGCGTGGAGATCACCCTGGACGGGCCGACCAAGCTCTCCGTGCAAGGCATCGACAAGCAGGCGGTGGGACAGGTCTCGGCGATCATCCGAGGCTTCCGTCCTCCCGAGCCGTACCAGGGCAAGGGGATCCGCTACGCCGGCGAGCACATAATTCGCAAGGCCGGAAAGACCGGGGCGAAGTAATCCGAGGAGAATGAAGATGACAGTCAAGACAAGAAACGTTTTGCGAGAAATACGTCACGCCCGGCTTCGGAAAACCCTTTCCGGCACGGTGGAAATACCCAGGATGGCGGTCTTTCACAGCCTGAAGCACATATACGTGCAGTTCATCGACGACGAAAACGGACACACTCTTGCGTCCGCGTCCACCCTGGACCCGTCGATCCGCGGGAGCCTTCCCGGCACGTGCAACGTCGAGGCGGCGAAGATCGTAGGGAAGATAGCCGCGGAACGCGCCGTCGCGAAAGGCATAGACCAGGTCGTATTCGACAGGGGCGGGCACAAGTACCACGGAAAGGTCAAGGCCCTTGCGGAAGCGGCCCGCGAAGCCGGACTGAAGTTCTAACTGGGAGGCGCATGCGATGATTAAAAAGAAGCTGGACGCCAAGGGTATCGAGCTCACAGAGAGAGTCGTCTCGATAAACCGCGTGAGCAAGGTCGTAAAGGGCGGAAAGAGGTTCAGGTTCAGCGTGCTAGTCGTCGTCGGTGACGGCGATCGTTACGTCGGGATAGGAATGGGGAAGGCCAAGGAGATCTCCGAGGCCGTCCGCAAGGGCATTGAGAGGGCGGGGAGGGACCTGGTAGAGATCAAGATGATAGGCAACACCATCCCCCACCCCATAATAGGCAATTTCGGTGCGGCCAAGGTTCTTCTGAAGCCCGCGTCCCCCGGAACAGGCGTCATCGCCGGGGGCGTCGTCCGCGCCATCATGGAGCTCGGCGGCGTAAAGGACGTGGTCAGCAAGGTAATAGGGCGCACCACCAACCCGGTGAACATCGCCCGCGCCACCATGCAGGCGATCGACGAGATGCGGCTGCCCGAGGAGATACTGCGACTCAGGGGCAAGAAGTCCTTCGAAGTCGCCGCGGATTAGGAGGGGCGGCAATGGCAAAGGTTCGTATCACCTGGAAGAGGAGCGCCATCCGCAGGCCGGCAAAGCAGGGACGCATAGTCCGAGCCCTCGGCCTTAGAAAGCTCAATCAGACGGTGGAGCACGAGAGGACGCCTCAGATAATGGGAATGGTGAACAAGGTTCGCCACCTGGTAGAGTGCGTCGAAGTAGAGGATTAGGAGGAGAACGCCATGGGTTTGCACGAACTGCGCCCCGCCCCCGGGGCGAGGACGAAGCGTAAGCGCCTCGGAAAGGGCATGGCGAGCGGAAGCGGCAAGACCTCCGGCAAGGGGCACAAGGGACAGAAGTCCAGAAGCGGACGTAAAGTGCGCCCGGGTTTTGAAGGCGGACAGATGCCGCTCATCAGGCGGGTGCCAAAGAGAGGCTTCAGCAACGCCCGCTTCGCCAAGGTCTACCAGGTTGTAAACGTCGGGGAGATCGCCAACCGCTTCCAGCCCGGTGCCGTCGTCGGGTTCGAGGAGATGTACGAGGCCAGGCTGGTCCGCAAGACCCGCCTTCCCGTAAAAATCCTCGCCGACGGCGAAATAGGCGGAGCGTTCACGATAAAGGCCGACGCCTTCAGCGCGGAGGCCAGGGCCAAGATAGAGGCTGCGGGTGGGAAGGTAGAGGTGGTCTAGGTGCTTGACTCCTTCAAGGATGCATTCAGGCTTCCGGACCTAAAAAGAAGAATCCTCTTCTCGATGGGAGTGCTCCTGATCTTCAGGCTGGGGGCTCACGTCCCCACTCCCGGTATAGACGCACAGGCCATGGCTGCCCTGTTCGACCAGGGAGGCGTGCTGGGCTTCCTCGACATATTCGCGGGCGGGGCGCTGAGGAGGTTCAGCGTGTTCGCCCTGGGCGTCGCCCCCTACATCAACTCGAGCATAGTCATGCAGCTGCTGGTCGTGATCTTCCCCACCCTCGAGAAGATGCAGAAGGAGGGGGAGGACGGGCGAAGGAAGATAGTCCAGTGGACCAGGCTCGCGGCCGTGGGATTCGCGCTTGTGCAGGCCGTCGGCATGACCTTCTGGCTTCGCGGGCTCGGCATATTCAGCGGCCAGCTGCTGGAGGGGGCTATAGTCGTCTCCACCGTGACATGCGGGGCGATAGTCGTCATGTGGCTCGGTGAGGAGATCTCCGACCACGGCATCGGAAACGGCATCTCGCTGCTCATCTTCGCGGGAATAGTCGCCAGGGTGCCGGAGGCAATAATCCAGAGCTGGAGCATGATCCGCCTGGGCGAGATGAACCTGCTTATACTGCTCCTTGCGCTCGTGCTCATGGTCGGAGTCGTCGCTGGCTGCATAATGCTCCAGGAGGGCCAGAGGCGGCTGCCGGTGCAGTACGCCAAGCGAGTCGTCGGCAACAAGGTCTACGGCGGACAGAGCACTTTCATACCGTTGAAGGTGAACCAGGCGGGGGTCATCCCCATCATCTTCGCATCGTCGGTGCTGCTCTTTCCATATTCGATAGCCAGGTTCTTCTCCGGCGACATAGCGCTCTTTTTCCAGAGGATCTTCGGCCCGGGCAGCTTCGTCTACACTATCTTCTACGTGGTGCTGATAATCTTCTTCTCGTACTTCTACACGGCGGTCGTATTCAACCCGGCCGACATCGCGAACAACATGAAGAAGTACGGCGGATTCATCCTGGGCATACGCCCGGGCAAGCCCACGGCGGACTTCATCGAGAGGGTAATGAGCCGCATCACCCTGGCCGGGGCGGTATTCCTGGCCTTCGTCGCTCTGGTCCCGAACCTCATGACCTCCTTCCTCGGGATAACGAGCTTCTACTTCGGCGGCACGGCCGTGCTGATAGTGGTCGGAGTCGCGCTCGACACGGTCCACCAGATAGAGGCGCAGCTGCTGATGCGCCACTACGAGGGCATCCTGAAGCGCAAGGACAAGGCCGGCGGCCTTCTACGGTTCTAGGGGAAGCATGAAAATGAGGATAATTCTTCTGGGTTCGCCCGGAGCGGGCAAGGGGACGCTGGCGGAGGACATAGTGAAAAAACACCCGGTGGCGCATATCTCCACCGGGGACATATTCAGAGAGAACGTGAAGAAGGAGACTCCCCTGGGAGTGAAAGCCCGGGCCTACATGGATTCGGGCGGACTGGTCCCCGACGAGCTAGTGCTGGCGATGATGGAGAACCGCCTGCTCGAGCCCGACTGCGCGAAGGGCTTTATACTGGACGGCTTCCCACGGACCATCCCCCAGGCCGAGGCCCTGGATGCGAAACTTGCGGAGCTCGGATTGAAGCTTGACGGCGCGGTTCTTCTCGACATAGACGACGATACAGTCATACGTCGCCTGTCGGGCCGCAGGGTGTGCCGCAAGTGCGGCGCGATATACAACCTCTTCTTCAGGCCCTCCTCCAAGGGCGATATCTGCGAAAGGTGCGGGGGAGAGCTCTACCAGAGGGACGACGACAGGGAGGAGGTCGTCCGCAACAGGCTCAAGGTCTACTACGAACAGACCGCGCCGCTGGTAGAGCACTACGAGAAAAAGGGATCGCTGCGACGCATAAGGGCGGAGCGCGAGGGAAGAAGCGAGACGCTCCTGGAGGAGCTCGAACGCTCTATGGGCGTCTCACGATGATCTCCTTGAAAACGGATCGAGAGATACGCCTTATGAGGAAGGCGGGCAGGATCGTGGCCGATGTGCTCGACATGATATCGGACATGATACGCCCCGGCCTCTCCACTGGCGAGATCGACTCCGCCGCCGAGAGCCTGATAAAGAGGTCCGGCGGACTCCCGGCCTTCAAGGGGTACAGGGTCCCGACCATAAAAAGGCCCTTTCCCAGTGCCGTCTGCGCCTCGATCAACTCCGAGATAGTGCACGGCATCCCGAGCCGGGAACGACTGCTCCAGGAGGGCGATATCATCAGCATAGATGTAGGCGCCTGCTATTCCGGGTACTACGGAGACGCGGCCTACACATACCCGGTGGGCAGTGTGAGCCCCGAGAGGCGAAACCTGCTCTCGGTGACCAAGCAGAGCCTGGAGGACGCGATACTTGCGGCCCGTGCGGGCAACACCCTCGGCGACGTCGGACACGCGGTGGAAAAGCGAGTCGCCCCGCACGGCTACGGAATAGTTCGCGACTACTCCGGGCACGGCATCGGAAAGAGGCTGCACGAGCCCCCGCAGATACCCAACTACGGCGAGCCGGGCAGGGGCATAACCCTCGTGGCCGGGATGACTCTCGCCATAGAGCCTATGGTGATGGCCGGGGCGGAGGAAGTGTTCACGGGAAGAGATCAGTGGGTGGTAAAAACAGCGGACGGCTCCGACGCTGCTCATTTTGAAAAGTCGATCCTCGTTCAGGATGGGGATCCGGAGATACTGACGCCGTGGGTATGCGCCTGAAAGAGCCTTCGATCGGCGGGATGTGGAAAGTTGGTCAAGTAGTCATCTCTCTAAAGGGAAAGGACACCGGACGGTGGTACGTGGTCGTCGGCTCGCAGGAGTCGGCCAAGGAGGAGAGGGTTCTTGTAGCGGATGGAAGCAGGTACACGGTTGCAAGGCCGAAGCCAAAGAACCCGGCGCACCTTCAGCGCACACGATGGGTCCTTGACGAAATTGAAAGAAGCATCCTGTCGAAGGGAAGGTTCGACGCAGGTAGATTTCAGGCTCTTCTCACGGGGCTTGAAAAAGAGAACAGTTCAGGGGAGCCGGTCGTGAGCGCTTGTGCAAATACGATGCCCGGCACCTCCTCCGAGGAGGTTGAGGAGATCGCATGTCGAATAAAGGCGAAGTCATAGAAGTTCGGGGAAAGGTCGTAGAACCTCTGCCAAACGCGATGTTCAGGGTCGAGCTTGACAACGGTCACAGGATCCTGGCCCACGTGTCGGGAAAGATGCGCCTTCACTTCATACGCATCCTTCCGGGCGACAGGGTCTTGGTCTCGATATCCGCGTACGACCTCTCGCGGGGCAGGATCATCTATAGATACAAATAGAGTGTTTTATTATCGTTGGATCTCCTGTATAATGATCGGCTTGGAGAAATGGCGAAACGCCGAGGTTCTCCAGGTGCGTTTTTAGTTATTTTCGAGGAGCGTGGATTCGATGAAGGTCAAACCATCGGTCAAGCCGATGTGCGAGTACTGCCGGGTCATCCGGCGCAAGGGCGTCGTCCGGATTATCTGCAGCAGAAATCCGCGACACAAACAGAGACAGGGTAAGAGGAGGTAGCGAGCATGGCCCGTATAGCCGGAGTGGACATCCCCCGCGAGAAGCGGGTGGAGATCGCTCTCACCTACATATTTGGAATAGGCCTCACCTCTTCCAAGAAGATCCTTGCGGCCACCGGTGTCAATCCTGACACCAGGGTGAAGGATCTCACCGAGGAGGAGTCGCAGAAGCTGCGCAAGGAGATCGAGGAGCACTACAAGGTCGAGGGAGACCTTCGCAGAGAGGTCTCCATGAACATAAAGCGCCTGATGGACATAGGCTGCTACAGGGGCCAGCGTCACAAGCAGGGCCTCCCGGTCCGCGGCCAGAGGACCAAGACCAACGCGCGCACTCGCAAGGGGCCGCGCCGCACGGTCGCGGGCAAGAAGATGGCTACGAAGTAGCCTTCAGGATTATGACGAGGAGGCTGAAATAAGTGGCCAAGAGAACAGTCCGCAGGGGCAGGAAGAGAGAAAGAAAGAACATCAGCTACGGCGTCGCGCACATCTACTCCACCTTCAACAACACGATAGTGTGCGTGAGCGACAAGGGGGGCAACGTGCTTGCCTGGGCGTCCGGCGGAAACGTCGGCTTCAAGGGCACAAGGAAGTCCACCCCGTTCGCGGCGCAGATAGCCGCCACCCAGGTCGCCAAGGCCGTTCAGGAGCACGGCGTTCAGGAGATCGACGTGGTCGTCAAGGGACCGGGACCGGGAAGGGAGTCGGCGATAAGATCGCTGCAGGCCGCCGGACTGCAGGTCAACATGATCAAGGACTCGACGCCGGTGCCCCACAACGGGTGCCGCCCGCCCAAGCGCCGCAGAGTCTAGCGGGCTTAAGGTCAAGGAGGGATATTTTACTCATGAGCAGATACATAGGGCCTTCATGCCGTCTGTGCAAGGCGGAGGGTACAAAGCTCTTCCTCAAGGGAGATCGTTGCTACACGGCCAAGTGCGCCATTGTAAAGAAGGAGGGCGCCACGGTCAGGGGAAGGAGAGGCCGTCCTCGCTCCAAGATCAGCGAGTACGGAATACGCCTGCGCGAGAAGCAGAAGCTCCGCCGTTTCTACGGCATGACCGAGACCCAGTTCAAGCGGTTCTTCACCGTCGCGAACAAGCAGAAGGGGCAGACGGGACACAACTTCCTCGCTCTTCTCGAGCGCAGGCTGGACAACGTCGTCTACCGCCTGGGCTTAGGCAACAGCAGGAAACAGGCCAGGCAGCTGGTCCTTCACGGTCACTTCAGAGTGAACGGCAGGCGGGTAGACATACCGAGCTTCCTCGTGGACGTCGGCGATGTCGTCGCCGTCATGGAGAATAGCCGCGACATAGCCCTGATCAAGGAGAACGCCGAGGTGGCCGGTGCCAAGAAGGTGCCCGACTGGCTTGAACTGAACGCAGAAAAAATCGAAGGGAAGGTTATCTCTCTACCTGCTCGCGAGCAGATAGACGCGCCTGTGACCGAACAGCTGGTCGTAGAGTTCTATGCCAGATAGTGGCGTGAAAGGTGTTGGAAGCCTTGGAAAACTTGAGGCCTGAGATCAGTTTCGAGGAGAGCGGCCCCACATTCGCCAGGGTTCACATGGAGCCGCTGGAGAGGGGCTACGGGGCGACCCTCGGAAACGCCATGAGGCGGGTCCTTCTCTCCTCCATCAGGGGCGCGGCCATCACGTCCGTGCGCATCGACGGAGTGCTCCACGAGTTCAGCACCCTGCCGGGCGTCCTGGAGGATGTGATCGAGATCCTGCTTAACCTCAAGCGCATCCCCATCCGCTCCTTCAGCAAGGAGGTCCGCATGCTGCGGCTCGAGAAGGAGGGGGCGGGGCTGGTCACGGCGAAGGATATTCAGCAGGACAGCGAGGTGGAGTTCATCAACCCCGATGCGCCCATATGCACCCTTGAGGAGGGCGCATCCTTCTCCATGGACATATACGTGGAGCAGGGCGCTGGGTACGCGTCGATGGAGCGCCCTCGCCCGGCCTACCTGCCGGTCGACGCTCTGTTGGTGGACGCCGTCTTCTCCCCTGTGCTCAAGGTGAACTACAACGTCGAGGCCGCGCGCGTGGGACAGAGGACCGACTACGAGCGCCTGGTGCTCGAGATATGGACGAACGGCGTCCATCACCCGGACAACACCCTCTGCGAAGCGTCCAGGATACTGAAGTCGTACTTCGGTGGCATCGTGGAGGACATAGAGAAGCTCAACCCCGAGGAGGCGGACGACCAGGGGGCCGCGGCCGAGGACGGAGAGCAGGAGGCCGCCCCCGAGACGACCCCGGACGAGGACGACGTTATGTCGCGCCCGGTGAAGGACCTGGGCCTCTCCATGAGGAGCGAGAACTGCCTGCTCCGCGGAGGCATTCACACGGTCGGCGAGCTCATGGGCAAGACCCGCGAGGAGCTGCTGAAGATCCGCAACCTCGGGAAAATATCGCTCAAGGAGATCGAGGAGAAGAAGGAAAAGCTCCTGAACGACATAGCCAGGCAGAGGGGAGAACCGCTCCCCTACGAAGAGGCCGAGGGCGAACCGCCCAAGGAAGAGACAAAGCGAAAAAAAGGCGAAGAAGAATCAAAGGAGGAGTAATTCCATGAGACACCGTATGGACAGCCGAACCCTTGGCCGTTACGGCAGCCATAGAATGGCCATGTTGTCGAACATGGCGGCATGCCTGTTCCTCGAGGAGAGCATCACCACCACCCACATCCGGGCCAAGGAGCTCAGCAGGTTCGCCGAGCGCCTCATCACGAGGGCCAAGGGCGGCACGGTCCACGACCGTAGGTTGGTGCGCAAGAAGATGCACCACAAGGAGGCCGCCATAAAACTTTTCGAGGACATCGCGAAAAGGTACGAGAACAGGCCGGGCGGCTACACCCGAATAGTCAAGATCGGCCCCCGCGTTGGAGACAGCTCGGAGATGGCCGTCATATCGCTGGTGGATTGAAGAACCCGGCTTAATGAAAAACGGCGTAAGGAAGGTCTGCGAACTCCGGGACGTCACCTACATTTACCCCCCCGGGGCATCAGGACAAGCCTCGGGGCGACCGGCTCTCTCCGGAGTGACCCTCCAGGTGCGCGAGGGCGAGTGGCTCGCCCTCATAGGCAGCAACGGATCCGGCAAGTCCACCCTGGCCAAACATCTGAACGCCCTGCTCGTACCGACGCAGGGCGATTGTACTGTGTTCGGCATGTCCACCAAGGACCCGAACAACGTGTACGCTATACGAAGCTCCGTGGCCATGGTCTTTCAGAACCCGGACAACCAGATAGTCGGATCAGTGGTGGAGGAGGACGCAGCGTTCGGCCCGGAGAACCAGGGCCTGCCTCCCGAACAGATAGAAAAGCGGGTGGAGAACGCGCTGCTCTCCGCCGGCCTGCTGGCGAAGCGCAGGATGCCCACGTACACCCTCTCCGGAGGCGAGAAACAGCGGTTGGCGGTGGCGGGGGCGCTCGCCATGGACTGCCCCTGCCTGGTGCTGGACGAGCCTACCGCGATGCTCGACCCCCAGGGGCGAAGCGAGCTCCTGGCGATACTGCGCTCCCTTCATGAAGGGGGGAAGACCATTGTCTCCATCACTCACAGGCTCGAGGAGATCCTCTACTGCGACTGGACGGTCGTCCTCGTCGAGGGGCGCATCGCATGGGAGGGCACTGTCCCGGACCTTCTGCGCCGCAGCGATTCCTTCAGGGAGTGGGGGCTCGACGTCCCCCCGCTCATGGCCCTGTGGAGGGCCCTCGGGTCCGAGACGACGCTCGACCTGCCGGAGACGCCGACCCTCGAAGGGATGACGGCGGTGCTATGTCGATAAGAGTCGAGGAGCTATCTCACACCTACCATCCCGGTACCCCGCTGGAGGTGCTGGCCCTGGACAGGGTCTCGATGGATTGCGGGCGAGGCGAGTGGATTTCCGTGGTTGGACACACCGGCAGCGGCAAGTCCACGCTCGCCCAGCACCTCAACGGCATACTCTACCCGGAGGCGGGAAAGGTCTCGGTCGACGGCATAGACGTCGTGGAGAAGAGCAAGAGGATGTGCGAGGTCAGGCGGGCGGTGGGGCTGGTCTTCCAGTACCCGGAGCAGCAGCTCTTCGCCGAGGACGTCCTGGAGGAGCTCATGTTCGCCCCTCTTAACTGGGGCTTCCCCGATGAGAAATCGGCCGAGCTCGCGTCCTCCTCCCTCGCCCTTGTCGGGCTCGACGACAGCTACCTGAAAAGGAGCCCCTTCCATCTCTCCGGGGGAGAGAGGAGAAAGGTCGCCATCGCGTCGGTGCTGGCGGGAGAGCCATCCTACCTCGTCCTCGACGAGCCGACCGCCGGGCTGGACTCATGGTCGCGGAGGGAGCTGGTCGCGCTGCTGTGCAGGCTGAGGCGAGGCGGCATGGGCATAGTCCTTGTCACCCACGACCTTGACATAGCCCTCCAGTACAGCGACTCCATGGTGGTGCTCGACAGGGGGCGCTGCGCCGCCAGGGGCACCCCGGAGGCCGTGATGGAGTTCCTCAGGTGGAATCCGGTCCCCGGCCTCCGCTTGCCGGAGATAGCGGCGCTCTCCGCCAGGCTTCGCGAGGCAGATCCGTCCGCCCCGCTCACGTCAGACTGGAAGACCCTGAAAAAGTGGATCGTGAAGAACGAGAGGCGCAGATCGTCCGCAAGGGAGGCCGAGGCATGAAATTCCTGAACCACCTGACATTCGGACAGTACGTCCCCGCCGACTCCCCTGTGCATCGCCTCGACCCGAGGTGCAAGATTTTGGCTGTGCTGCTGGTGCTGACCGGGGTCTTCATGGCCCGCCACTCGCTCGTCTTCGCCGTATGGGGCGTCCTGCTCCTGCTCCTTGCCCGCCAGTCCCGCCTTCCCATACGACTGGTCCTGAACTCCGCCAAGCCGGTGCTAATACTCGTTGTCTTCACGGCCCTGATACACATCTTCTTCACGGACGGAAAGGTGCTGCTCAAACTCTGGATAGTCACTATCACCCGGGAGGGGATAGTCGCAGCCGTCCAGATGGGTCTGCGCCTGCTGCTGCTAGTGCTCTTCGCATCCTTCCTGACCCTGACCACCAAGCCGATGGAGCTGGCCGACGGGCTGGAGCGCATCTTCTCCCCCTTCGCCCGCTTCGGCTTTCCCGCGCATGAGCTGGCGATGATGATGACCATCGCCCTGCGCTTCATCCCCACGCTGCTCGACGAGACCGACCGAATAATGAAGGCGCAGCTGGCGAGGGGCGCCTCGTTCGACCGGGGAGGAATATGGAAGCGTCTCAAGGCCTTCATCCCGGTGCTCATCCCGCTGTTCGTAATAGTCTTCCAGAGGGCGGAGGACCTTGCGACGGCGATGGAGGCAAGATGCTACAGGGGAGGGGAGGGACGCACCAGGATCCACCCCCTGAAGTGGGGGAGGGACGACACGGCGGGGGCGATCCTTGTCTCGGTGATAGTACTGCTTCTGGTCGTCGGGGAGAGGAGCCTCTATTCTTGAAGTACGCTGCCATAATCGGCTACAGGGGGACGGGCTTCTCCGGCTGGCAGAGGCAGGAGAGCGGAACGGGGATCCAGGAGAAGATAGAGGATGCTCTCGAGGCCGTCACGGGAAGAAAGACCGCTGTGACGGCTGCGGGCCGCACCGACGCGGGGGTGCACGCGCGCGGCCAGGCGGTCTCATTCGAGCTTGACAAAGAGTGGGCGCCGGACAGGCTTCTGCTGGCGGTAAACTACCACCTCCCGCAAGAGGTCGCATTCATGAGGGTCGCGCGAGCAGACGAGGGCTTCGATGCCCGCCGCTCCGCCCTGTGGCGCGAGTACCGCTACCTTATATGGCACGGAAACGCCATGCCTCCTCTTCTGAGGGGGTTTGCCTGGTGGAACAAGTTCCACTGGAACATGGAGGAGGCGAGAAAGGCCTGCGCGATGTTCGAGGGGGAGCACGACTTCGCCGCCTTCTGCAAGTCGTCCGAGCGTCCGGAGCGGACCAGGAGGGAGATCCTGAGGACATCCCTGCGGCACAGGCGAAACCTGACGATCTTCACCGTCCGCGGAGATGCTTTCATGACCAACATGGTCCGCATCATGGGCGGCAACCTCCAGGCCGTAGGCTACGGCAAGAAAGACCTCGCCTGGCTCTCCGGGCTTCTCTCCGGCCGCGACAGAAGCGAGTCGGCGGTCACCGCTCCGCCCGAAGGGCTCTACCTGTGGCGGGTCGGCTACGGGGAGGACGACCCGTTTCGCGGGGATGGTTCCCCTATCAGGACATACGGTATAAAATAGGCGATGAGCGGAGGCGTTGCGCCGCCTCTTCACAAATAAAAGGGGGAAGACGCCGTGTTTGGAACCGACATAGGCATCGATCTTGGGACAGCGACTGTCCTCATATACGAGAAGAACAGGGGTATAGTTCTTCGGGAGCCCTCCGTGGTCGCGGTGGATCTTGACTCGGGCAAGATACTCGCGGTCGGCTACGAGGCCAAGAACATGGTCGGAAGGACGCCGGGGAGCATCACATCGGTCCGTCCGCTGAAGGACGGGGTGATCGCCGACTACACCATGACAGAGGCCATGCTTCACCACTTCATGCGCCGGGTGCTCAGGGGCTTCAAGCGCTTCTTCCGCAACCGCGTCATGATATGCGTGCCCTCCGGCGCCACGGACGTCGAGAGGCGAGCCGTGCTGGAGGCCGCGGTGGAGGTGGGAGCCAAGGAGGCCTTCCTGATAGAGGAACCGATGGCCGCCGCCATAGGGGCCAACCTCGACGTGGAGGAGCCCCGCGGCAAGATGGTCGTCGACATAGGCGGTGGCACCACCGACATAGCCGTCATCTCTCTCGGAGGCATAGTCGTCTCCAAGTCCCTTCGCATAGGAGGCGACCGGCTGGACGAGGGGATAGTCCGCTACCTGCGCAAGCAGTACAACCTCGCGGTAGGGGAGCAGACGTCCGAGAACCTGAAGATAATGATCGGCACCTGCCTGCAGGAGGAGCCGGACACCAAGATGATCCTCAAGGGCAGGGACCTGGTCCAGGGCCTTCCGCGCCAGATAGAGGTCTCCAGCACCAACGTGTCCATGGCGATCGGAGAGATGGTCCAGTCGCTGATCGACGGAGTCAGAAATGTCCTTGAGCTAACGCCGCCGGAGCTTTCGGCCGATATAATTGACAGGGGGATAGTTCTGACCGGAGGAGGCGCCCTTCTGAGGGGCCTCTCCGAGCTGATCACCCGCCAGACCGGCATCAACTGCTTCACCGCCGACGACCCGATGGAGTGCGTCGCGCTCGGCACGGGCAGGGCCCTCGCCGAGATAGACAAGCTCCAGGCGTCGGGGAGAAGCGGGATACTCGTGAATCGAAGGAAGGGCCGGAAGAAAAAGTTCTAGCCGCCGGGACGCACAGCCTAATCAGCCCCGGTGGACCATCGAGGAGTGATGGATGATGCACCGGGGACTATACGCCGCCGCCTCGGCGATGATAACGCAGGAGAGCATGCACGACGTTGTTGCCAACAACCTCGCCAACGCGGCCACATCGGGCTTCCGCAAGAGGATTCCCGTCAACAAGTCGTTTCCCGAGGTCCTGATGGACAGGATAGAGAAGGTCTCGGAGGACGGCGAGATCAAGCTCGTCGGGCCTCCATTTCAGCTTGGCCTCAAGGGCAAGTTCACGATAGGCGACATCAGTCTCGCCGATGTCATCTCCGAGACCTGGATGAGCACCGAGATGGGCGCCATCCAGGTGACCGACAACCCGCTCGACGTCGCCATAGTCGGAGAGGGCTATTTCGCCGTGCAGGACGGCGCCGGCAACACCTACTACACCAGGTCGGGCCACTTTCAGAAGAACGACGAGGGCCAGCTGGTGACCGAGGACGGAATGCTGGTGCTGGGGGACGGCGGGCCCATCGAGGTCGGTGACGCGTCCCGATTCTCCATAACGGAGAACGGCAACGTTATGGCCGATGGCGCCCTGGTCGACATGCTGCAGGTGGTGGAGTTCGAGAACCCCACATACCTGAGGCAGGTGGGTCGCACCTCTCTTTCCGTCACGCCTCACTCGGGCGAGCCGGTTCCGATCGAGGAACCCCGCCTGGAGCCGGGGGCGCTGGAGATGTCCAACGTCAACGTGGTCGAGGAGATGGTAAGGATGGTGGAGGCGCACCGAGCGTACGAATCGGCGTCTAAAGTGCTCATGACTCACGACGAGATCACGGGCAAACTGATAACGTCCTACGGCAGGACGAGCTAGGCGGGAGGTATGACGAGATGCTGAGAGCCCTTTGGACTAGCGCGAGCGGCATGATCGCACAACAGACCAACCTTGACGTCACCACGAACAACCTGGCGAACGTCAACACGTCGGGCTTCAAGAAGAAGCGAGCCGACTTCGCGGACCTGCTCTACCAGATCAACAGGGAGCCGGGCGCCCCGGTCGAGCCGGCGTCGACCGTCCCCACGGGGGTGCAGGTCGGCTTGGGGGTCAGGGTCATCGGCACGCCCAGGATAATGAGCCAGGGGAACCTCCAGGTCACCGATCGCCCATTGGACGTGACGATAGAGGGGGACGGCTTCTTCCAGGTGCTGCTGCCCAACGGCGAGGTCGCCTACACCCGCGCGGGGAGCTGGAACCTGGACGGGGAGGGGCAGGTGGTCAACCCGGACGGACTGCTGATAGAGCCGGCCTTGATCGTCCCGGAGGACGCCATGGAGATAATAATCACCCCGGAGGGCATCGTCGCCGTCAGGATCGATGGCGAGGCCGAGCCGGAGGAGATAGGGCAGATAGAGCTGGCCAGGTTCATCAACCCGGGAGGCCTGCTCGCCATGGGCAAGAACCTCTTCCTGGAGACGGCCGCCAGCGGCGCGCCCATAGTGGGCAACCCGGGGGACGAGGGGCTCGGGCAGGTGCACCAGGGAATACTGGAGATGTCCAACGTCCAGGTGGTCGACGAGATGGTCGGCCTCATCATAGCCCAGAGGGCCTACGAGGCGAACTCCAAGGGAGTGCAGACGGCCGACGATCTCCTCCGGATAGCGAACGGAATCAAGAGGTAGAGCTTCGGTGCGGTTTTACTCGTCTTCAACGGGGCGGAGCGGCGGCGGGCCGTTCCGCTCCGCTCTCTTCAAGGTCCTGCTCCTGGTGCTCCTGCTCTGCCCGGGCGGGGCCATCGCCGAGGAGCTGGTCATAGAGACGGGCCAGGTCGCGGTCGTGTCCGGCGATCCATTTCCCCTGTCGGACGCGGCGCGAATTTCCGGCGACCCGGGGCTCGTAGAGCAGGCGGGCGCCATCCTGTTAGACCTCCCCCCGGACGGGGTGCTGACCAGGGACGAGCTCCTGCAGGCGCTGATCTCGGCCGGCATAGGCGGAGTCAGGCTCAGGCTGATAATGCCCCCGGAGCTGATCGTCTCGCTGGACGAGTCTCTCGAGGGGGCGATCAGGCGGCTGGCGGGCTGGCGGTGGGGACTGGAGGTGGAGCCCCTCGGCCCGGTCCCGTCCGGGCGGCTGGTCTCGCCCCTGTCGATACCCCCGGGGGCCGCGTCCGCCACGTTGCGCTTCCTGGACGACTTCGGCAACGAGCGAGCCATTGCGGTCAGGCTCCACTGGAGCAAGCCGGCCGTGGTGGCCCTCGTCCCGTTGGAGCGAGGAAGTGTGATAGGCGTGTCGGACGTCTCGGTCAGGGAGGTGCGGGTCACCCGATCGCAGCCGCTGGCCACGGAGCTGGACGAGGTGGTGGGCAGAAAGCTCGGCAGGAGCGTCCTGGCGGGGGAGCCCCTGCAGCTGAACCACCTGACCCAGCCCCCGATGATTCGCAGGGGCGACTCTGTTATAATAACAGTCAGAAAACCGGGGTTCATTGTGGAGGCCAGGGGAGAGGCCCTCGACGCTGGTGCCGAGGGAGATTCCATAAGAG
>JAAYLU010000088.1 GCA_012521675.1 Synergistaceae bacterium
TCTCCGTCCCTCTATAGAGGCCATCAGGGCCGTCTCCTCCCCGCAGACGAAAGCGCCTGCGCCCTCCTTGATGTGCAGATGAAACGAAAAGCCGACGCCCATTATGTCTTCGCCGAGAAGTCCGTATTCCTCCGCTTGGACGATGGCGTTTCTGAGACGCTCTATTGCGAGCGGATATTCGGCGCGGCAGTAAATGTACCCTTCCTCGGCCCCCATGGCGTAGGCGCCTATGATCATGCCCTCCACCACGCAGTGAGGGTCGCCCTCAAGCACCGATCGGTCCATGAAGGCGCCGGGGTCCCCCTCGTCGGCGTTGCAGATCACGTACTTCTTGTCGCCGGGCGCCGAGGCGCAAAAACCCCACTTGAGACCGGTGGGAAAGCCTCCGCCTCCGCGGCCGCGCAGTCCGGAGGCCTTGATCTCCTCGATCACCTCTGCGGGCTTCATGTGGAACAGCGCCTTGCCAAGCGCCTCGTAGCCTCCCCTGGAAATATACTCGGTTATATTGTCCGGGTTGATGTAACCGCAGTTGGCGAGAACTATGCGGTGCTGCTTGGCGTAAAAGGGTATGTCGCTGTAGCGTGGTATCGAGGGCTCCTCCTCGGTCGCTACGTACATAAGACGCTCGACAGGGCGTCCTTTATATATATGCTCGCTTACTATCTCGGGGACGTCGTCTTTGTCCACTCTGCAGTAAAATGTCCCCTCCGGGTAGACAATCACGATCGGCCCCATCTCGCACATACCGTGGCACCCGGTGGGTACCACCATTACCTCTTTGTCCAGCCCCAGCTTCGACAGCTCGCTATTGAACTCCTCCGCCACTGTGTCCGAACCGCCGGACTTGCAGCCTGTTCCGGCGCAGACAAGAATATGGGATCTATATATCGGCATCCTTTCTTCTCCTTCCTATTCGAACTGGTCGAGAATGCCGGCCACGCCCTCGGGCACAAGTCTGCCGAAGGTCTGAGAGTCCACGGTCATCACGGGGGCGAGACCGCAGGCGCCGAGACAGGCCACAGGCTCTATGGTGAAGCGAAGGTCCTCCGTGGTCTCGTTCTCGTTCACCCCGGTGATCTCCTTCACTTTTTCGAGTATCTTCAAGCTGCCTCTGACGTGGCAAGCAGTACCCCTGCATACGCGGATCACATGACGACCGCGAGGCTTCAGGTGGAACTGGGAGTAAAAAGTTGCCACGCCAAATATCTCGGCTGCCGGAATGTCAAGTTCCCCTGAAAAAAAGTCGACTGCTTCCGGCGAGATATAACCGAGCTCTTTCTGAAGATCCGCGAGAAGCGGGATAGTGATTCCTTTCTTGCCCCGATAGCGCTCCGCGATCGGGGCAAGCCGTATCTCCAGATCGGAGCTCGCCTTGGTCTCCGAAGAAATGGTCATTGCCTCTCCCCCTCATGTGTATAGAGTGAAATTACCTGTTGAGGTATTAATTATACCGCTTATACTTGACAATTGACTCGGAGGGCAAGAAATCGTTATATTTCGTTTATAATAAACTTGCGGGTCAGGGGAGTGTCAGATATACTCCCCATGAGTATATTGATACGGAGGTGTTTATTATGATAACTGTGTACTCTTCCAAGACTTGCCCGTGGTGCACCAAGGTCAAGGAGCATCTGGACGGAAAGGGTGTCGATTATGAAGTGGTCGATGTTGCTGAGAACAGGGAGGCCGCGATGGACATGGTGAAAAAGACCGGACAGATGGGCGTCCCCGTGACTGAGATTGGGGATAGATACATCATCGGCTACGACCCCGATTCGATTGACGAGGAGATAGCGAAAGCCGGTCAGTAGAATCCTTTGGAGGGAGTTGAAGAGGTGGCGAAAGCAACGAACGCGGATTCTGAACTGCTCACCGTTTCTTTCGGAATGGCTCTCGGCGACGATCCCGATCTGCCTACGGAATCGGTGGTGGAGGAGTTGCTGCATGAATACGAGGAGGCCCTGATGAGGGCCGACAGATGCCTGCGAGACGGATGCGCGGAGGGCAGGGAGGGGATGGGGTGGGTGTCCCTCCCGTACAGGGATATCGGCGACATAGAGGAGGCCGCCGAATGGCTGAAGGGATTCGATGCCATAGTGCAGGCGGGAATAGGCGGCTCCGCGCTGGGCAACCTGATGCTGCACGGCGCGCTGCTGCCCCCCTACTGGAACGAGACCCCTCCGGACAGGAGGAAGGGACCCCGCTTCTTCCTGGCGGACAATGTGGATCCGAGGGACGACAGGATGATCTGGAAGCTCATCGACGCGGAGAGGACCGCCTTCATCGTGATAAGCAAGTCGGGCAGCACGGCGGAGACGATGGGGAACTTCCTCTTCTTCTGGGATCGCCTCAAGGTGGAGCTGGGCCCGGTAAAGGCGGCGCAGCACGTGCTGGTGATAACGGACGAGGAGAAGGGAGTGCTGAAGCCGTTCGCGGACGAGATCGGCTGCAGGCGCCTGGTGCTTCCCTCGGATGTGGGCGGCAGGTTCTCCGTTCTGTCGTCTGTCGGGCTTCTGTCCGCCCTGGCCCTCGGGATCGACGCTCGGGAGCTGCTGGCGGGCGCCGCCGAGATGGACCGAAAGCTGTCGCGGCTCAACTCGGTGATGGAGAACCCGGCCTGGCTCCTGGCGGGCCTCTCCGTGGCCCACTACAGGCTTGGGCGAAACATGACGGTGATGATGCCATACGAGGACGCTCTCGAGAAGTTCTGCGAGTGGTTCGCCCAGCTCTGGGGCGAGAGTCTGGGGAAGGACGGGGAGGGCTCGACGCCGGTCCGTGCCCTCGGCGCGATAGACCAGCACTCGCAGATCCAGCTCTACACGGAGGGGCCGGACGACAAGCTATTCACGATCCTAACGGTCGCGGAGCCGGAGGAGGACATTACAATACCCGAGACGGAGGAGGGCGCGCTGGTCCCGCTCGCCTACCTGTTCGGCCAGTCGATGAACTCGCTTCGACGCTACGAGGCTCTTTCCACCGCGGCCGCGATAGTGAAGAGCGGAAAACCGGTCGTCACCATAGAGATGTCCCGCCTCGACGAACGAAGGCTGGGCGCGCTGATCCAACTCTACGAGCACGTCACTGCGCTGTCGGGCTTTCTGCTGAACGTCAACCCCTTCAACCAGCCGGGGGTGGAGCAGGGAAAGAACTACACCTACGGGCTCATGGGGCGTCCGAGCTACAGCTCCCAGGCCCTTGAGGTCACGGCGCTGGCCGACAGGCTGTCGGAGCGCGAGATAAGCCTGTAGTCCGAGGCGAGAATTCCCAGAGGGCGCTTGAGACGCGCCCCTTAGTCATCACGAGCATTCCACCTGTCGCGTTCGTCGATGGATCCGAGGGCGTGGATCACATTGTACTTTATCCCGGGGTTTGCGGCCGCCAGGAGGGAGAGCGTCTCCTTGGCCCTGACCCTCTCGGTCTCGCGCGAGTAGGGGCAGAGACAGGGGAGCACCGGCAGATTCAGGCGTCCGGCTTCCCTCTCCACTCGCTTCTCCTCGGTCAGGACAAGCGGACGTATCACCGTGATCCCGGTCTTGCTCTGGTGCAGCTTCGGCAGGAAGGATTTGAAACGCCCCGCGTGGAAAAGGTTCATCAGCGCTGTCTCCACGGCATCGTCCAACGTGTGTCCAAGCGCCAGGGAGACGCAGCCTGCCTCCTTGGCGGCGGTGTTGAGGAGCCCTCTGCGGATATTCGCGCACAGGCTGCAGGGCGACCGTTCTTCCCTGTTGGCTATGATGTCGACGATGGGGTAGGGCTTGACCGCGTAGGGGATATCCAGGGACTCGCAGAAGCTCCGGAGCTCCGACGTGTCCAGTTTCCCCCCCGTGATGTCCACCGTGCAGGCGGAGAGTGAAAAGGAGACGGGGCTGCGCCTTCGGAGCCCCGCGAGCGCAAGCGCCATGACCATGCTATCCTTGCCGCCTGAAAGACCGATCATTATGCCGTCGCCGTCGGATATCATCCTGTAGTCGGATATGGCGAGGCCGATCTTTTTTCGGACGGGATTTGCCAGGATCATGCTGTTTTTTATCGACAATTGCAACTCCTCCTCGAAAAAACGCGGCTCTCATGATACTATATAGTGCAAAAGACCCGTGCGTGTCCGGCTTTTTGTCATGTAAAGCCGGTACCGGAAAGATGAAATGAATCGAGGGTGTTCGCATGGATCAGATAAGAGTTCTTATCGCGGACGATCATAAGCTGTTTCGCGACGGAGTCAAGAGGCTGCTGGAGCTGGAGTCGGATATCGCGGTGACGGGCGAGGCTGGCGACGGCGAGGAGGCGCTGCTGTTGATCCAGGACCAGGCGCCCGATATCCTCCTGTTCGACATAAACATGCCCAAGGTGGACGGGATTCAGCTCATCAGGGAGCTAAACAGAACTCCTCACGATATCAAGTTTGTGGCCATAAGCGCCTACGATGACGAGGACTGCCTGGCGGCTCTGTCGGCAGCCGGGGTGTTGGGTTTCGTGCTTAAGGCCTCGGGAAAGGTTGAACTCCTGTCGGCGATCCGATCGGCCGCGAGGGGGCAGCCGTACGTCGACCCGCGCGTCGCCGGAAGGTTGCTGACCTCCTACTCCCGAAGAAAAGAGGAAAACGATCAACTCTATGACCTGACTTCCCGCGAGAAGGAGATACTGTACTGGCTGGCACAGGGGCTGGGCAACACCGAGATCGCCCTCAGCATGGTTCTCTCCGAGAAGACGGTGAAAAATCACGTCAGCCACGTGCTGAAAAAACTGGATCTCCGAAACAGGACCCAAGCCGCCATCCTCGCCTGGCGGATAGGCTTCGCGCAGATCTCGCCCGATACTCTGGCCCAGCTTCTGGAGGGCGACGACAGGAAGAAAAAATGAAGAGCCGGTCGGGTTAACCCGACCGGCATTTTCATTACGGCAATTATCGTAGCTCTTTCCGGGATACCTCGTCGCGTTGCTCCTCGGGATGACGATATCGTCATCCCGAACGGCGTGCGGCGCGCAGCGACGGAGGGAGCTCCCTGTCGCGAGAGACCTTTAGCCGCTCTTCCCCTGCAGCTGCTGAATCACCGAGGCGAGCCAGGAGGCCTGCTGCTGCAGTTCTGCGAGCCGCACCTCCGCGCTGGCGAACGACTCGTACAGTCCGCGGGCCCTGACCTCGAGACGCCTCTCCATGTCAGAAATTCGCTTGCCTATCAGGTTGATCTCGGACTGATAGGTGAATACCTGGCTCGCGATCCTTCCCTTCGGTACCGCGGTGTTCCCTATCTCCTGTTGCGAAGTGCTGACCATGTTGTCTATGTAGTCGTCCATCTGCCCCATGAGGGTGGTCATAAGGGCGGCCACTGAGTCCGGGTCGTTCGTCAGGGCCTCCATGAACTTGTTCTGGTCGAACTCGAGCTTGCCGCTCTTGCCGTAGTCGACGCTCTCCGTGGAAAGACCGATCTGCGACAGCAGGGTGAAGGGGGTGCCGAGTCCGATGGCCTTGAGAGCGTCGTCGTCGCCGCCCAGGGAGAATTTGCGCCCCTGCGAGGCCTCGATGACGAGCTGGTTGTTCACCACCTTGGCGCTGGCCATGCGGATCGGGTAGACTCGCCCCTCCGGATCGTGGGTCATCTCGTAGGAGTTGTTGATCTTGGACGCGATGGTGGCGAGAGTGTCCGAGGGGGTGACCTCGATGTTCGCCGTCCTCACGCCTACGGTGACCTGGAAGGTCGAATTGGCCGCCAGGCCCTGGGACGACATCGGGCCAAGAACGTTATGCCCCGCCTTCTGGGTGAACTTGGATAGTATGGGGGTGGTGACGAGCATCCGAAGCTGTGACTTGCTCTGCCACAGCATGGAGTTGCCGTGCAATAGACCGAACTTCTTGGAGAAGTCATCGTCCTTGTCCTTCTGCGAGCTTTCGGACAGGCGGATGTTTATCCAGTCGATGACGTCGTTGTACGTCTCGACGAAGCTCATCATCCCCTCGACCGCCTGCTCTGCGTCCTGGACGATGTCCATTATCACAGTTCCTGGGCCGTTGATGGAGAGTTTGACTCCCTCGAGCAGGTCGTCCACCTCGTTCGAGGAGCGCTTTATCAGCAGTCCGTCGACCCTGAACTCCGCGTCCTGGGCTGCAATATGGTATTCTGGATCATTGTCGTTCAGCTTAAGAAGGGTGAGTATCTCATCTTCTCCCGTGATGGTAAAGGCGTTTGAGTCGACCGTGAAGGAGATTTTGTACTCCTCGCCCGGTGCCGGGCGGTCGCCCGTCGGGAGCCAGCGGATTTGGTCGGTGCCGGCGATTATCTCGAAGTCGGTTCCTTCGTCGTACGATTTTTCTGGGTCGCCATCGACTGTTACTTCGAAGCCGGTGCCGACCGCGGCGGTGAACCCGAGTTGGTCGAAATCGCCTAACCCTCTCGTGAACGTCATCTTCTCCTTTGTCTCGCCGAGGCCGGTGGAGACGCTCTTTAGGACCAGTCGATTGTCCAGTACTGTTGCAACTACGCCGAGCCCCTCTCCGTAGGGCTGGCCGGTTGCGGGGTCTATCGTGGCATCCTTGGCGTCGTTGATCTTGTCGGCGATGGTCCACAGGGTGTCGCTAGTCTGCACTTCAATGTCGGCGCGCCGCCCTCCGACGTTCACGGAGAAGACAGCGGGCGCGGACAGGGGGGGGTCTTCGTCTGCCATCGTGCCCAGAATCCGCTTGCTGAAGCGGGTCTCGGCCTGCGCCTTCTGGATGACCTCTATCTCGTGCCGGGAGATCTTCGCGCTCGCGTCGACCGATGCGGAGACGATCCCTGAAGGGTCCAGCCCCGCCGCAGCGGAGAACTCCGCCGTCTTCGCCTTGAAGATCGAGTCCAGCTTCAACGGAGAAACAGCCGAGCGCAGGGTCTTGAGCCCGGCGCTGAACTCGTTGAACAGGCCGATCTTCAGTTCGAGCGTGTCCTGCTGCTTCTCCCACAGTCTTATAGGCTTCCTGGCGTTGTCCAACAGCTTGTCGGCCATCGCACCCCAGTCGATCTGGGAGGAGATTCCGGGGATCGAAAAGGTCGATTGGTATTCAGACATTTGTAATCATCTCCCTAGTTTATGGGTATCATCCCACGGTTAATTATCGGCGGGGGAACTCATGACCTTGACTCTTCCCGCGGCTTTGTTCCTAAGACGTGGTACAATGTCTCCCGATAAAGGAAATAGATGGTCATTTTGGATATAAGAGTGCCAAGCATAGGAGGGACGTCATGAGGATATTCATCGACGGAGAGGAAATGGACTTCTCCTTTGAGACGGACTCTAAGGACGAGATTTATTCCAGGGTGAAGGACGAGGTGACTCGAAGAGGCTGCGTGATCAGCACGATTACCGTGGACGGCGCCGCTCTTGAGGAGGAGGCCTTCCTGGCCCTTTCAGGGGGGATGGAGGCGCGGTTCGAAGCCATGCCCGTGCGGGAGCTTGTGATGGAATCTTTGTCGGACGGCACGGATTACATGAAACGACTGTCATCCGGGCTGGAAAAAGTCGCCGACATGCTGGAGGAGGACAAGACCGCGGAGGGTTTGCAGCTTCTGCAACATGCCGCCGAGGGCATCGGGTGGTCGATGCAGGTGATGCATAACTGCCAGATCCTGCTCGGCCTCTCGGACAACGAGATCGGCGACGGCAAGGTGGGGGAGCTTAAGACCAACCTGGTAGCCGAACTGGAAAAGGCATCCTCTTCCGTCGAGAGCGGAAAACACCTCGAGCTTTCGTATAACATTCGAACCGGTGTGCTGCCCGAGATCCAAAAACTCGCTGGTTACATGCAGGAACTTCTGGATGCCGGCAGGAAGCCGATACAGTAGGCCTTGAGACAGCATTTGAACACGGCTCTTCCGGGCGCGATCGCACGGAACTATCGTGGCATGTGAGGAGGCGCCCCGGTTTGACCCTTCGTAAAGGACTTGTCCTGTTCGTAATACTCTCATTCGGCGTAAGCGCCATCGTCCTCTTCTCCAGCGTTGATTCCGACACGTGGAGGACGATGCTGAACGCCGACTGGAGGCTGCTTCTGCTGGCTTTCGTCTGCGTGCTTGGTGCCTGGGTTTGCGACGCGACCCGTTTCGTAGCTCTTGCGAGGTCCGCGGGGGAGCGGTTGGGCTTCTGGTTCGGCCTGGTGTTGACGTGGCTGCACTATTTCGGGTGTGCCGTGACCCCCATGCAGAGCGGCGGAGGCCCTTTCCAGGTCTATGTCCTCTACAAGAAAAACGTCCCGCTTGGCAAGGGAATAGCGATCACCCTGACGAGAACCCTGCTGACCCTGTTGATCCTGGGCTTTGTCGTGCCTCTGGCCGTGATCATAGAGCCGGAGCTGTTGGAGGGGAAACTCTTCGTCAAGGGTGTTTTCTCGTACGTAATGGTATTCATCGTCGTCTCATGGATACTGATACTGCTGAGCATCCTGCGCCCGGCCCTTATCAAGCGATGGGGGCTGGTCCTCATCCTGTGGCTGAAGAGGATCGGGGCGATTAAGCCGGAGACGGTCCTTCGGGCGGTCCGCAGGATGAACTTGGAGATCGACAACTACAATTTGAACTTCCGCATGTTCTTCTCCTGCGGCTTCCGCTATTTCCTGCTTGCAGTAGTCTTCTCAGTGCTTCACCTTCTGTGCATGTTCTCCGTGCTACCGTGCCTGATAGCGGCCATGGGCCTGCCTTTTCACTTCATGCAGGCGATACTGGCCCAGGCGGTCTTTCTATTCCTGCTTTACTTCGTCCCGACTCCCGGGGCGAGCGGGGTGGCGGAGGGAGGCGGCGCTGCGGTGTTCGGGCTGCTGGTGCCGTGGAATATGGCCGGGGTGACGGCGATAGCGTGGCGCTTTTTCACCGAATACCTGGCGATAGCCATGGGCGTCGTAGTCGCGGTGCGGATGCTCGGCTGGGGAGTCAGCGAGAACCTGTACCACAACGAACCGGAGTCCGACGGTGAAGACGCCAGAAGAGCGCTCGACGGCTGCGAAAAACGCCGTGAACGACCTTAGGGCCACTGTATTCAAACTGAGAGGGGGATTGTGGGCCGCCCTTTTCCTCCTTGTGCTCTTGGTGGCTTCCCCCACGAGCCCGGCGTTTCAGGCGGTCGGACTGACACTTGTCTTTCTGGGGCAGGCGTTGCGCCTGTGGGCGGCCGGATGCATAACCCGTTACAGGGGGGAGAAGGTCGGCGCTCAAAAGCTGGCGACCTGGGGGCCTTACGCCATAGTCAGAAATCCGCTTTACGTCGGAAACTGGCTGATCGGCGCCGGCTGGGGTCTGCTGGCGGGCTGGACGGCCCTGGTGGTCTTCGTCGTCTCCTTCTGGCTGGTCTATTGCGTGGCGATCGTGCCCTTCGAAGAGGAGTTCCTGAGCCAGACCTTCGGAGAGGAGTATGCCCGGTACGCGGTGCGCACCGGGCGTTTCATACCGAGATCGCTTGTCATCGAGGACTTGTTCGGCCCGTTCGACATCAGCGTGCTGTGGAGGAGCGAGGTTCACTCCCTCCTGGTCACCCTGATCGGGACCGCCGTCCTGCTCTGGCACGTCCGTTAGACAGACCGATCTCCGGTCAGTCCTTGAAGAGAGGCAGAAGCTCCTTGAACTCCGGCGTCCCGGACCGCTCCATTATGTGGTAGATCACGGTTTCGACAGGAAGAATCAACGCGCCTGAGTTGCGCATCGTGTCCAGCGCCAGCGAGGAGTGCTCCGGCAGTCGGCTTCCGCACGCGTCCGAGGCTACCGCGACCCTGCGGCCCTGTTCGAGCAGATCCAACGCAGTGGCCAGCACGCAGATATGAGTCTCGATGCCGAACAGGACCACGACGGGCCTGTTCTGCGCTTCTATGACCGAGTCGAACCCCTCCTCGTCGCAGCATGAGAAGGCGTTCTTCTCGAATCGCACTGCCCCCTGTGGCAGGGCCTTCAGGAGCTCGCCGTCCGTGGGGCCGAGTCCCCTGGGATACTGTTCCGTGTAGCAGAACGGAACGCCGAGGACCTCGGCTGCGCGGGCCAGCTTCAGCACGTCGCGCCTTATTGTCTCATGACCGTGGATGGCCGGAAGAAGTCTCTCCTGGATGTCGATCATCAACAGCTGGGCGGAGTTCCGTCTAAGCCTGAAAACGCTCATAATTACACCCCCTGGATATTTGCGTCACCGCATAATTTTATCATCAAAAACAGGCGCCTCCAAAACCCGACTGAAGTGAAAGATTCCATCATTTGCCTGTTGTTAGGCCAGGTTCGTTGTGCTATGCTTCCAACAGTACGGGAATACGGAGGACGACATGACACTGGAAAGAAGAATTGACGAGATCGATTCGGAGGAGAACTGGACGGTGGGGGAGATACTCTCGGCCATGTCGGGCTCGGAATATCCACGCTACATAATCGACATTGTCAATCAGGTACAGAAATGGATGGACGACTCTATAAGGGCGGATGATCCGAACCAGGATATCGATCCCGTGGCGGCCCTGTTCGAGAACGTCATGGAGATGGACGGAGAAGCCCTGTTCAACGGGCTGGAATGGGTCGACGAGTACGCCGACCTGCTGCCGAACATCAAAAAACCCTTCGGAAACGAGGATGTAGTCGCTCTGCACGTGGGACCGGCGGACTTTGAGGACAGCCTGCGCATGGCAATAGACTACGCGGCCCTGTTCAACCGCGGAGTGAGCCGCAGGGTCTGGGTGATAAGCGACACCTTCATCATCGGGGACGTATACCGCTACATATCCCACATCCGAGCGCTGAACCGCGCCGGAATAGCATTCCGCTTCCTGCTGGTGACGCCCTGGGGATGGACGGAGATTCCGCTAGCGGCGGAGACCGCCCCGTCCAGCCGCATCCATTGGAAGAAAGACAGGAAAGGCGACGCAGCGCCGGAGGACGACGACAGAAAACGGGACGACCGTTTGACGAGATAGCCTTACGGTGATAAAATCTTCCGCGTTGCGGAGAGACAGGCAGCAATCTGTGAGTCGGGGCGTAGCGCAGTCTGGTGAGCGCGCCTGGTTCGGGACCAGGAGGTCGGAGGTTCAAATCCTCTCGCCCCGACCAGATAACGGTCGACAGTGGGAGGTTCCGGAAAGCCGGAGCCTCTCTGCTTTCTTGCCCGGTTAATGCAAGTTGTGCATCATCGCCCGGGCGCGGCGCTGGGAATTGCGTGCCCTGCGCCGTGATTGTTGACTAACGTTGACCAAGGTGCTAAAATTACGACAGGTGTATGAGATGGCAGACCGTACAGTAGCACGGAACAGGAAAGCGCGCCACGACTATTTCATCATCGAGACCTTCGAGAGTGGAATAGTCCTGACCGGGACCGAGATAAAGTCCGTGCGTGAAGGCAGGATTAACCTCAAGGAGGGCTACGCGCTCATCCGGGACGGTGAATTGTGGCTCACGGGAGTGCACATATCTCCTTACGAAAAGGGGAGCTACTACAACCACGAGCCACTGCGCGACAGAAAGCTGTTGATGAAGCGCCACGAGATCTTGCGCCTTCATTCCAGGGTGCGTGAAAAAGGGTTGACCTTGGTGCCTCTTTCCGTCTATATCAAGGATGGAAAGAGGGCCAAGGTGGAGCTCGCGCTGGTAAAGGGAAAGCAGCTCTTCGACAAGCGCGACGCAATAGCGGAAAGAGACGTCAAAAGAGCGATGGAACGCGCCGTAAGGCGCGATGACAGGGACTGAGCAAGAGTTCCGGAAATTATGGGGGCGACTGGTTTCGACGGCAAGACGGAGGGTCTGGAGGAGCGGGCCGAGGTCGTCCGAACCTCGTTAAACGCGGACAAACAAACAAACGTCAACAACAACAATTACGCACTGGCTGCGTAAAGCAGCCACGTCCTTCGCGGGAATAGCCGCCGTTTCTTCGTAGGGCGACACAAAAAGGCGGATGCTTTTCGGGGAGCGCCTCCGGCCCCGGAAAAAAGACAAGGAGGCTTGGGCGAGAGGATCCTGTTCCCGGGAGCCTTCAGCCGACACTAAATCGGGAACTACGCCCGTAGCGCCGCCACGGCCGGCCCTTGTCGGACGGGGGTTCGATCCCCCCCGCCTCCACCA